>JAICYE010000350.1 GCA_025934385.1 Acidimicrobiia bacterium
GGAGGAGGGCCGGGTGCTCGGCGTCGACCCCGCCACCGGCGTCGAGGTCACGGTGCGGGACGGGCGCTACGGGCCCTACGTCCAGCTCGGCGAGCAGGAGGAGGGGGCGAAGAAGAAGCCCAAGCGGGCCAGCCTGTTCAAGACGATGACGCCGGACACGGTCACCCTGGACGACGCCCTCGTGCTGCTCAGCCTGCCCCGGGTCGTCGGGCAGGACGCCGACGGCCGCGACATCGTCGCCAGCCCCGGTCGCTTCGGCCCCTACATCAAGCGGGGGGAAGACACCCGCAGCCTCGCCTCGGAGGAGCAGCTCCTCACGGTCACGCTGGAGGAGGCGGAGGCGCTGCTGGCCCAGCCGAAGCGGGGGCGGGGCCGGCAGACGGCCGAACCGCTGGCCGAGCTCGGCGCCTCGCCCGACAACGGCGCGCCGGTCAAGCTGCTGGCCGGTCGCTACGGGCCCTACGTCACCGACGGCACGACCAACGCCTCGCTGCCCAAGGGCGCCGACCCCGCCGGGATGACGCTGGCCCAGGCCGTCGAACTGCTCCGGGCCCGAGCCGCCGCCGGGCCGGCCAAGCGCCCGGTCCGCAAGGCGGCGGGCGGGACCAAGAAGGCCGCCAAGGCCGCCAAGCCGGCGAAGGCGACGAAGCCGGCCAAGGCGTCGAAGTCCACGAAGAAGGGCAGCTAGCCCTCCTAGGCTGATCGGCGCCTTGTCGACCAGCGAACCGGCACCCTTCGTCCCCAGCCAGCCCGACTCGGGGAATCTCCCGCCGTCCCCCTGGCGGGTGTTCGGCTCGTCCGCCTATTTCCGGCTGTGGATGGCCCAGGTGGTCTCGAGCCTCGGCGACTGGATCGGCCTGGTGGCGGTGCTGGCGCTGGCGGCCCGGGTGTCGCAGGGCAGCTCGGCCGCCATCGGCTTCGTCATGGCCGCCCGCATGGTCCCGGGCTTCTTCCTGGCCCCGGTGGGCGGGGTGCTGGTCGACCGGTGGGACCGCCGCCGGACGATGGTCGTCTGCGACGTCGGGCGGTCGGCCATCGTGGCCACCCTCCCGTTCGTCGACACGCTGCTCGGCCTGTTCCTGGCCTCGTTCCTGCTGGAGATCCTCACGCTGCTGTGGTCGCCGGCCAAGGACGCCTCCGTCCCCAACCTGGTGCCGGAGAAGAAGCTGGCGGCGGCCAACTCGCTGTCGATGGCCGCCGCCTATGGCACCTTCCCGGTCGGCTCGGCGGTGTTCGCCTCGCTGGCCGGCCTGGCCTCATGGCTCGGCCACTTCCACGCCCTCCACCGGCTCCAGGTCAACCAGGAGTCGCTGGCGCTGTGGGCCGACGCCGTCACCTTCCTGGGGTCGGCGGCGCTCATCTGGACGCTGACGCTGCCCGGCGGGCGCGGCGGCGAGGGCCGGATCGACTGGGGCCAGACGTGGCGGGAGCTGGTGGAGGGCCAGCGGTTCATCCGCCGCAACGAGACGGTGCGCTCGGTCATGCTGGGGATGGGCGTGGGGCTGATCGGCTGCGGCGCAGTGGTGCCGCTGGGCCCGATCTACGCCAAGTCGGTGCTCGGCTCCGGGTCGGCCGGCTTCGGCCTGCTGATGACCGGGGTGGGGACGGGCGCCGCCATCGGCGTCCTCGCCCTGTCGGTGGCGGTCCGCCGCCTCCCCACCGAGCCGGTGTTCGTGATCGCCCTGTTCGGGTCGGGCGCCGGGCTGATCCTGGTGTCGTCGTTCGCCAACCTGACGGTGGCGGTGGTGATGGCCGGTGTCTTCGGCCTCTTCGCCGGGACGTGCTACGTCTCGGGGTTCACCGTCATCCAGGAGCGGGTCGATGATGCCCTCCGAGGTCGGATGTTCGCCACGCTGTACACGATCATCCGCTTCTGCCTCCTGATGGCGCTGGCGGTGGCGCCGTGGATCTCAGGCCTCCTCGACCAGATCTCGGGGGCGTTGTTCGCCCACCGGGTGATCGATGTCGGCGTCCGCATCGCCGTGCCCGGGGTGCGGCTGACGTTCTGGCTGGGCGGGCTCGTCACCTTGGCCGCCGGCGTGGTGGTGAGCCGGGACATGCTGCGGGGCCGGGGGCGGGCGAACCACCCGAGCAACGGGGGGTAGGCCCGTGTTCATCGTGCTCGAAGGCGGCGACGGCTGCGGGAAGAGCACCCAGGCGGCGCGGCTGGTGGCGCGGCTGCGGGAGCTCGGACGGGAGGTCGTGGCCACCCGGGAGCCGGGGGCGACCGACGTCGGGGCGGCGATCCGTTCCCTGGTCCTCGGCGGGGGCGACCTCGACGCCCGGGCGGAAGCGCTGCTGATCGCCGCCGACCGGGCCGAGCACGTCGCCCGGGTCATCCGCCCGGCGCTCGAGCGGGCGGCGGTGGTGGTGAGCGACCGGTACGTGCCGTCGTCGCTGGCCTACCAGGGTGTGGCCCGGGGCCTCGGCGTCGAGGCCGTGGCCCGGCTGTCGGCCTGGGCCACCGGCGGGCTGGAACCCGACCTGGTGATCGTCTTCGACGTCGACGCAGCCGAGGCGGCCGGCCGCCGGGCCGGGCCGCAGGACCGGATGGAGCGGGAGCCGGATGCGTTCCGGGCACAGGTGCTGCAGGCCTACCGCGACCTGGCGCGGCGCTTCGGCTGGATGCTGCTCGACGGCTCGGCGCCGGTGGACGTCGTGGCGGAGCAGGTCTGGGCCGCGGTCCGCCCCCTTGTCTGATCGGGCCGCCACCCGCCGGCTTTGGG
This sequence comes from Acidimicrobiia bacterium, assembly GCA_025934385.1. The sequence goes on from JAICYE010000350.1 coordinate 2,727, forward strand.
GGGCGTGGGGCACCGTAGGGGTGCGTCACACCCTCCAAAACCGGTTCTGACCCGCTGACGCCTAGTCTCGACAGCCGTGTGGGACGGGGTGATCGGGCAGGAGCAGGCCGTGGCCAGGTTGCGGCGGGCGGCCGAGCGGCCGAGCCATGCCTACCTGCTGGCGGGCCCCCGGGGTTCGGGGGTGCTGGAGGCGGCCCGCTGCTTCGCCGCCGCCCTGGTCTGCCCCGACAGCGGCTGCGGCGCCTGCAACGCCTGCCGGCGGGCCCGTTCCGCCCGCCACCCCGATGTGATCGAGGTCGAACCGGCCGGCACGTTCGTGGTCGTCGACCAGGTCGAGGAGATGATGAAGGAGGCGTTCACCAGCCCGTTCGAGGCCGAGCGGAAGGTGATCGTGCTGACCGAGGCCGACCGGATGAACGAGCCGGCGGCCAACAAGCTGCTGAAGACGCTGGAGGAGCCGCCGGCCCGCACGCACTTCGTGCTCCTGTCGGAGGCGCCCGACGAACTGCTCCCCACGGTGCGGTCCCGCTGCCAGCGGATCGACTTCGCCGCCCTGTCCGACGCCGACATCGCCGCCGCCCTGGTGGCTTCGGGCGTGGCGCCGGAGGCGGCGGCGTCCGCCGCCCGGCTCGCTTCCGGCCGCCTCGACCGCGCCCGGGCCCTGGTCGGGCCGTGGGCGCCGTTGCGGGCGGCGGCGATCGAGGTGGCGGCGTCACTGGACGGATCCGGCGCGGCGGCCGCCCTCGGCGCCGAGGCGATCCAGGCCGTGCTCACC
>JAICYE010000489.1 GCA_025934385.1 Acidimicrobiia bacterium
GGATGTGGTCGAGCTCTTCGGACGTCATACGGGCCGCCGCCCACTCGGCCGCCTTGCCGGCCAGCGTGCCGAGGATGGCGAAGTTGTCGAGCACGTCCCGGGGGCTGAGCCCGATGACGGTGATTCCGCTGCGGGGAGCCACCTCGACCAGCCCCTCGTAGGACAGCTCGAGCAGCGCTTCCCGGACCGGCGTCCGGCTGGCGCCGAACTCGGTGCAGAGGGCATCGAGGTCGAGCCGGGTGCCAGGCGCGAGGGCGCCGGTCAGGATGCGGTTGCGCAATTCCTCGGCGGCACGGGCCCGGACGGTGGCGCCGAGCCTGGGGCCCGCGGCCCGGCCGAGCGGCCGTCCGTCCGTCGTGATATGTAACATATCAGCCAGCCTACCGAGGGGAGCGGCCATGAGCCAGGACGAGCAGCCCGTCATGACGGAATGCGGCCTCCCGGTCGAGGCGCTGTACTCGCCGGCCACCACGAAGCTGGACTACGCCGACATCGGCGATCCCGGCACGTTCCCGTTCACCCGGGGCAACTTCCCGTCCGGCTACCGGCACAAGCTGTGGACGTTCCGCCAGTACAGCGGCTTCGGCACCGCGGCCGAGACCAACGCCCGCTACGGCTATCTCCTGGCCAACGGCGGCACCGGCCTGTCGGTGGCCGCCGACCTCCCGACCCAGATCGGCTACGACTCCGACGACCCCGACGTGACCGAGGAGGTCGGCCGGGTCGGCGTGGCCCTCGACACGCTGGCCGACGCCGAGATCCTCTTCGACGGCATCCCCCTCGACCGGGTGTCGACGTCGTGGACCGTCAACGGGACGGCGGCCATCATGCTGGCCTTCTACGTGGCGGTGGGGAAGAAGCAGGGCGTCCCCGTCGAGAAGCTCCGGGGCACGATCCAGAACGACATCCTGAAGGAGTACGTCACCCGCGGCACGTGGATCTGGCCGCCCGAGCCGTCGATCCGCCTCATCGTCGACACGATCGAGTACTGCGCCGAGCACGTCCCCCGCTACAACGCCATCTCGGTGGCCGGCGCCCACTTCCGCGACGCCGGCTGCACCGCCGCCCAGGAGATGGCCTTCACGCTGGCCGACGGCGTGACCTACGTCGAAGCGGTGCTGGCCCGGGGCCGGATGACGATCGACGAGTTCGCCCCCCAGGTGTCGTTCTTCTTCTACACCCACAGCGACTTCTTCGAGGAGATCGCCAAGTACCGGGCCGGGCGACGGCGCTGGGCCCGCTTCGTGAAGGAGCGCTGGGGAGCGACGAAGGAGTCCTCCTGCCTGTTCCGCATGGGCTGCGTGGCCGGCGGGTCGACCCTCTACGCCCCCCAGCCCCACAACAACATCGTGCGGGTGGCCTATGAGGCCATGGCCTCGGTGCTGGGCGGCGTGCAGTCGATCTTCACGTCGGCGTGGGACGAGCCGTTCGCCCTTCCCACCGAGGAGTCGACGACGCTGGCCCTGCGGACGCAGCAGATCCTGGCCCACGAGACCGGCGTCGCCCGCCCGGTCGACCCGCTCGCCGGGTCGTGGTACGTGGAGTCCCTGACCGACGCCATGGAGGAGCAGCTGGTCGAGATCATGGCCGACGTCGACGACCACGGCGGGATGGTGCGGGCCATCGAGGACGGCTACGTGCAGGGGCTCATCGCCGAGGAGGCCTGGAAGGCCCAGAAGCTCGTGGAGAGCGGGGAGCGGCCGATCGTCGGCGTCAACATGTTCCGAACCGAAGAGCCGCCGGCCGATCTCCAGATCTACGGTCTCGACGAGGACGGGCGCCGCCGGCAGCTCGACCGGCTGGCGGAGGTGAAACGGTCGCGGGGCGGCGACGACGTGCGCCGGGTGCTGACCGCGCTCCAGCGGGCGGCCGGGCAGCCGGACGTGAACCTCATGCCGCTGCTGGTCGAGGCCGTCGAGGCCTACGCCACCGTCGGAGAGATCACCTCCGCCCTCCGGGACGTCTGGGGCGAGTACCGCCAGCCGGTGGTGTTCTGATGCCCCGGCGCGTGCTCGTGGCCAAGCCCGGCCTCGACGGCCACGACCGGGGGGCCAAGATCGTGGCCCGGGCGCTGCGCGACGCCGGCTACGAGGTCATCTACACCGGCATCCGCCAGAAGGTCGGCGTCATCGCCGAGCTGGCGCTGCAGGAGGACGTCGACCTCGTCGGGCTGTCGGTGCTGTCCGGCGCCCACCTCGGCCTGGCCCGTCAGGTGCTGGAATCGTTGCGGGACATCGGACTCGACGACGTCAAGGTGGTCATCGGCGACACGATCCCGGCCTCCGACTGCCGGGCGCTGCTCGACCTGGGCGTCGCCGCCGTGTTTCCCACCGGCACCTCGATCGAACAGGTTGTGGCCGGCGTGGACGGGCTGTGGCCCGGGGGGACGGGAGGTGTCCCCCCGGCAGAGGCAGCGGCAGCC
>JAICYE010000543.1 GCA_025934385.1 Acidimicrobiia bacterium
AGCAAGGCCAAGACCAGCAAGACCACCAAGAGCACCAAGCAGAGCGCCAATGGCGGCGGTGCCACCGGCGGAAACGGTGGGAACGGCGGCAACGGCGGGAACAGCGGCTTCGTCATCTGCACCGGCGCCAGCGTCTGCACCAGCGGAGCCGGCGGAGCCGGCGGGGCCGGCGGGGCCGGCGGGGCGGCGACCGGCGGTGGCGGCGGCACGAACACCAGCCTCGGTGACGTGATCTCCCAGACCGACAACAGCGTCACCTTCCGTACCGCGGACGGTCGTACGGTGACCCTGCCGAAGAGCAGCAGCAACAACACCAGCCAGAGCGCCAATGGCGGCAACGCCACCGGCGGGAACGGCGGGAATGGCGGGAACGGCGGGAACAGCGGCTTCGTCATCTGCACGGGCGCCAGCGTCTGTACCAGCGGTCCCGGTGGGGACGGCGGGGCCGGCGGGGCCGGCGGCACAGCGGGCGGCGGGGACGGCGGCACGAACGCCAGCACCGGCGGCACCACCGCTACGGTCGACAACTCGGTCGCGGCCGGCTGAGAGGCTGACTGCGTCATGGCCGACGAGCGGAACCGCCCGGGCCTGACGTGATCAACGTCGGCCGGTCGGGCCGGAGGGTGTGGCTCCTGGCGGCCAGCGCTGCGATCACCGCCGTGCTGGCCGCCTGCGCGCCGGCGTCCTCGACGGCGCCGGCGCCGAGCGGGTCGCCGGGCGTCGTCGCCGGAGGCGGCCAGGGCGTTGGGGGCGGCCAGAGTGCCGTCGTCGGGGGCGGCCAAGGCGTCGTCGCCGGCGGCCAGGCCGTGTGCCAGCCCGGCGAACCCGGTCAACCCGGTCAGCCCGGTCAGCCCGGTTACGCCGAACCGGGCGAACCCGGGAACAACTCGAACGGGCGGCCCGGTCAACCCGGTCACGCCGAGCCCGGTCAGCCCGGCCAACCGGGCGAGCCAGGGCAGCCCGGCACCTGCACCACGCGCTGAAGCCTGGAACACCGGCTGACCGGCCGTCATCAGGACTCAAACAGCGACGGGGGTGGAAGCGCCGTTCGGCCCTCCACCCCCGCGTCTGTCGTGCCGCCCTCGAGCGCTGCTACTTCTTCTTGGTGGAGGACTTCTTCTTCGGATCCGGTTTGGCGGCCGACTTCTTGTCGGACTCCTTCTTGTTGTCCGACTTCTTGTTGTCCGACTTCTTCTTGGTGTCGGCCTTCTTCTTGGCCGGCTTCTTCTTGTGCTTCTTCGGCTTGTGGTTGCTGCTGCCGCCAGTGCTGCTTCCGCCGTTGTTGCCGGCGTTGCCGCCATTGCCGCCGTCGGCGCTGGAGCTGCTCGAGGAGCTCGAGCTGCTGTTGGCATCACCGCCGGTGGCGGTGCCGCCGTTGGCGTTACCGCCGTTGCCGGCGTTGGCCGTCCCGTAGTTCGGGCAGTAGTTGATGAGGATCAGGTGGAGGAGGCCGCCCCCGCTGGCGCCGCCGGAGCTACTGGTCGAGGCGCTGCCGCCGGTGCCGGCCGTCCCGCCGTTGGCGCTGGCGCCGCCGCCGGTGGCGCTGCTCGACGAGCTGGAGCTGCTGCTGGAATTGCCGCCCCCGCCGCCGCTGCCGCCGGTGTTGCCGGGGCCGCCGGTGGTCGTGCCGCCGGTGCCGCCCGGCGGGTCGGCGGGGGTGCCGGCCTCGCCGGCCAGCGGCGCCAGCGTGGCGTTGTTGACGGCCAGGGCTCCGGTCCGGTCGCCCTCGGCCGCCGGGGCGAACGAGACGTTGATCGTGCAGCTGGTGCCGGGGGCGAGTCCGGCCGACGAGGTCGGACAGTTGTTGGTCTCGGTGAAGTCGCCGCTGGCCGTGATCGACTGGATCGCCAACGGGCCGTTGCCGGTGTTGGCCAGGGTGACCGGCTGCGCCGGGCTGGACGTGCCGACGGCCTGGTAGTCGAAGGACAGGCTGGACGGGCTGGCCGCCGCCACGGCGTGGAGG
>JAICYE010000352.1 GCA_025934385.1 Acidimicrobiia bacterium
ACGCCGAACGGCAGGTTGGCCAGGCCGAAGGGATGCCCGTCGGGAACCGGCGGCCAGGGATCGAAGGCGTTCACGCCACGAGGCCGAGGGCGGCCGCCTCCTCCCGGGGTTCGCTGGTGCTGCACGACCCGTAGGCCCGGAACAGCGACCGGGCAGCGAATACCTCCGGGCCCGTCGCCCATCGGACCTCGCCCGCCAGCGCCGGCCCGTCGGTCGAGGCCAGCGCCGCCGCCACCTCGCCCACCGGCGCCCCCGACGCCGCCCGCACGGCCGCCACCAGCAGGTTGAGGAAGCCGTGGTGGACGAAGCCCGTCCGCTCGTCGGTGTGGCGGACGGCGCCGTGGAGCCCGGCTGTCGCCTTGAAGGCGACGCCGTGCTCGGAGCAGGCGCAGACGAACGCCGCCAGCTCCTCGGGCGACGGAAACAGGTCGGCCCGGGCGCCGCCGCAGCGGACCTTGGCCCCCCGCAGTCCGGGCCCACCCCGGGCCGCCAGCTGCTCGAGCCAGCCGGGCTCGCGGGGGCCCTCCACGAAGGCGGCCGAGCCGAAGCCGTCCAGGGCGTCCAATACGGCGCCAACGGCGTCGGCCGACGGCGCCGGCACCTCGAGCATCTCCAGCGTCAGCGCCGACTCGACCGCCACCTCGGCCTGGGCCACCACCAGCCCGTCCACCCCGGTGTCGGCGATGACGCCGACGCGCAGCGGCTGCCCGCTCTCTGCCCGGCCCGAGGAGGCCAGCTCTTCGCGCAACTCCCCCAGCCGGCTGGCCGGGCACAAAAACCGGTGGGACAGCATCGGGTGGCCCGTCGCCTCGTCGGCCCGGTGCCGGGCCAGCGCGGCAGGCAACGGCAGCTGCTCCGGCGGGAAGAGCCCGGCGTCGTCGACCAGCTCCGCCAGCAGCCCGACGTTCACCGGTCGAGGCCCCGGGCCCAGCTCCAGGCGTACTCCGGGTCTTCCACCTCCCCGGCGGCGGCCCCCAGACCCAGCGGCCGGAACGTGTCGACCATCACCGCCACCTCCTCGGTGCCGGCCTGCCCGATCGCCGCCTCGACGCTGCCCGGCTGCGGGCCGTGGATGAACCCGGCCGGGTGCAGGCTGATCGACCCGAGCCCGATGCCCGACCCCTTGCGGGACATGAAGTCGCCGCCCACGTAGAACAGCACCTCGTCGGAGTCCACGTTGGCGTGGTTGTAGGGCACCGGCACGGCCTCGGGGTGGAAGTCGAACAGCCGGGGCACGAACGAGCAGACGACGAAGTTCGGGCCTTCGAACGTCTGGTGGACGGGCGGCGGCTGGTGGAGCCGGCCCACGATCGGCTCGAAGTCGGCGATGTTGAAGGCGTAGGGGTAGAGGCAGCCGTCCCACCCGACGACGTCGAACGGGTGGTGGCGGTAGGTGTAGCGGGTGAGGCCGTCCCGGGTGCGGACGAGCACCGACGTCTCGCCGTCGTCGACCAGCAGCGGCTCCGACGGCGCCCGCAGGTCGCGTTCGCAGTAGGGGGCGTGCTCCAGGAACTGCCCGGCCGGCGACAGGTACTTCCGCGGCGGACGGACGTGGCCCCGGGCCTCGACCACCAGCGCCCGGAAGGGTTCGCCGCCGCCCGGCACCCAGCGGTGCGTCGTCGACGTCGGGATCACGACATAGTCGCCCGGACCGACCTCCAGCCGGCCGTACACCGACTCCAGGACGGCCGTGCCGGACTCGACGTAGACCATTTCGTCGCCGGTGGCGTTGCGGTACAGTTCGCTCGCCTGCCCAGCCGCTGGGGCGGCCAGGAGCAGGCGGACGTCGTCGTTGGCGAGCAGCAGCCGCCGGCCGGTGACGGCGTCGCCGCGGGCGAGGAGGGCATGAGTGCGCAGGTGTCGGGGTAGCAGCGGCCGGTTGGGCGCAACCTCCACGGCCCCGGCCACCTCGTCGACCGCCTCGGCCTTGACGATGGCCGTCGGGGGCCGGCGGTGGTAGAGGAGGGCGGACTCCGCCGAGAACCCCTCGACCCCCATCAGCTCCTCGCTGTGGAGGCCGCCGTCCGGGCGCTCGAAGCGGATGTGTCGTTTCCGGGGAACGTCTCCTACCCGACGGTAATACGGCATGCGGAAAACCTTACGTGCCGACTGTCGCGTCCCGCCCCGACAACAGCCCAAAATGCGCCCCATCGTCGCGAAATCCCTGGTCCATAAGCATCGGCGGACGTTTCCCAGTTCTTTCCAAGGGGTAGGAACCGCTCGCTCTCGGTGCTCACATATGTAACAATTGCCACTCAACCGGTCAAAACAGCACTCCAACATCACGCCCACCCGGGGGAGGGTTCCAGTGAAACGGTCGTTCCATATCGTCGTCCTTGCGTTGCTGGCGTTCCTACTACTCGTACCGATACCGAACTCGCTGGCCAAGACGCCCGAGCCCCGGTTGAACACCGCCCGTGAGGCGCCTCCGGCCGACCTCGGCGTCGGCGCCACCGACGCCGCCGCTTACGGCACCGGCACGATCCTCCACGCCGACGCTTTGCGGTCGGGCGGGCACGCCCTGCTCGACCTCGACGTCGCCTTCTCCGGGTCGGCCTTCTCCACCGCCGCCCCGAGCCACCCCCTCGTCAACGAGGTCAGCCGGGTGGTCGCCGCCCATCTCGGCGCCAACGCCGCCCACGGCCGGGGCTCGGCCCTGGAACTGGGCATCGGGTCCGATCCCATCCCGCTGATCGGGCAACTGGTGGAGACGTCGGCGCCGCCGTCGTCCCGGCTGATCGAGCGGGTGCTCGGGCCGATCGGCGTCCCCGGCGTGCTCACCGCCGAGCTCCTCCGGGCCCAGTCCCAGTCCCGCGCCGCCATGGGCGGTTGCGTGCTCGGGCCGGACCAGTCCTACGGCCTCGGCTCCGTCCTCAACCTCAACGTCCTGGGCGGGCTCCTCAGCACCACCGCCCGTCCGCCGCTGCGGGAGGTCTCCCAGTCGGCCACCACCACCCGGATCGTCCCCGGCAGCACCCCCGGCCGCCTGGGGCTCCGGAGTGAGACCCGCCAGACGATCGCCCCCGTCACGTTCTTCCGGGGCACCCCGGGGCAGTTCACCATCGAGGTGCTCGGCGAGTGGGCCCTCCGGGCCACGTCCGACGGCGTGAAGAGCACGGTCAGCTACGGCCCGCTGGCGGCCTCGCCGGAGACGCCGGTGCTGCGGGTGCTCGGCGACCACGGCCAGGTGCTGGGCCAGCTCACCACCCAGAACCTGCTCGGCCCCAAGGGCCTCCAGATCAACATTCCCGGCGTCGCCGAGATCGCCATCGGCGAGGCGCCGCGGGCCATCGGCGGTGCGTTCGGCAGCGCCCCGCTGGTCCAGCCGACCCAGTCGGCGGCCGCCGTCGACGTCGTGCGGGTGCGGCTGCTGGAGGGCGCCCTGGCCGACGTCCGGGTCGGGCACATGGAAGCGGCCGTCAACGTGCCGGCCGGGGGCGTGCAGTGCCCCGGCCTGAACGTCGGCCAGACCGTCGACAAGC
>JAICYE010000305.1 GCA_025934385.1 Acidimicrobiia bacterium
GCCCGTCCGCCCCTTGGAGGAGGCCAGCGGCGTCGCCGGCCTGCCGCCGGTGATCAACGGCGTCCACCCCGGGCCCGACGTCCTCTACCGGCCGCCGACCCGGGCGCCCCAACTCGAGAACACCGGCGTGTGGAAGGCCGACCCGACGATGGTGTGCTTCTCCAGCGCCTACCGGATGGGCGAGTTCCTCTACCAGGACTGCCTGTGGGACGACAACGGCGGCGGCCCGGCCTACCGCTGGTACTTCTACACCTTCGACAAGGACTACACGTACCCCACGGCGGCGAAGTACCGCCACAACGCCGCCGACATCGTCGAGGTCCGGCTGAAGCCGCTCGATGGCGCCACGGCCATCCGGGTGACGTTCAACACGATGACCGACCCCGACCTGGCGGCCGTGACCGTCGCCCTCGGTGGCGATCCGGCCCGGCCGGTCCCGATGCCCCACGGGGCGAACACCGTGATGCCGGGCCAGGTCTTCGTGACCGCCCACGGCCACGACGGCGACATCGTCGACGGCGCCACCGGCCAGGCCCGGCCGGAGCGGCCGACGGTGACCACGGACCTCCAGCGCCGCCAGGTCGAGATCCGCGTCCCCTATTCGGCCTTCGACCCCCGGGGGAACACGGCGGTCAGGGTCGGCGCCGCCGCCGGCCTGTGGGACGCGGCCCACGGCCAGTACCTGGTGCCCAAGCCGGGCGACCCCACCGACACGCAGCCCGGCGGGGCGATCGGCGACCACCCGTCGGCCTTCTTCAACGCCGCCTTCCGCTACGACGAGCCGGTCGACGCCGCCTGGCGGGACCACCAGCAGCTGGCGGCGATCGAGAAGGGCGACCTCAGCCCGTTCTTCGCCACCGTCGACTTCACCAAGCTGGCGGCCGGCGTCGACGACGACATGGCCGGCCAGCGCGGCGGCGTCCCCACCGGCGGCTTCATGAGCCTGCTGTTCGCCAGCCACTTCGAGACCAATCAGGGCCGGCGCATCCCGAGCGATCCCAACGGCCCCCGCTTCGGCGGCAACACGCAGCAGAACGGGTTCTCCCAGGGCGGCGAACCGGGGACCGATTCCCGGCCGCACCTGTCGTTCGGCTGGCCCTGTCGCGACGACTGCACCCCCGACCTGGCCGGGCAACTGCAGCGCTACATGGTCTATGTCCCCAAGGTGGCGGCGCCGCCGTCGGGCTACGCCAGCCTGTTGTGGCTCAACGGCTACGCCATCAACGCCTCCGACCAGGTCTACGGCGACCACGACCTGTGGCACACGATCGGCGACCGGCCCGACGTGCCCACGCTGGTGGTCGGCACCGACGCCCGGGGCGCCGACGAGTGGGGCTACGGCCAGAGCGGCGCCAGCAACTTCGAGACGTGGGCCGACGCCGCCCGTCGCTTCCGCCTCGATCCCGGCCGGACGGCCATCGGCGGCTTCTCCAGCGGCGCCTACAGCGCCAACAAGCTGGCGCTGACGTTTCCCGACGTCTTCGGCCAGGCCTTCATCTGCGACGGCCTCGACATCGCCCCGTTGTTCCCGACGATCAACGGCGCAGCCGACAAGCTGCCCGTCGACACGCTGACCGTCCACGAGCCGGGTTCGGTGATCCACGACCTGCTGCCGTCGCGCCGCAACCAGCCGGTCATGGAGTGGGCCGGCAGCAGCGACGACTTCATTCCCTACGACATCACCCGGACCCGGGCCGACGTCTACCGCAACGGCGACTACGACTACGAGTTCGTGACCTGGGGCGGCCTCGCCTCCGAGCACCTGACGATGTGCAACGACGGCCTCTGGTCGGGGTTGGCCGGCTGGCTGGGCCGGACACCTCGGGCCGTCGACCCGCCGCGGGTGACCTACGTCCGCAACCCGCTGATGGACGACCCCGGCTCCGGGCTCGTCGGCGACCGGGCCTACTGGGTGTCGGGCATCGAATCCCGGACGCGGGCACTGGGCACGATCGACGTCACGTCGGGCGGGTTCGGGCAGGGCGTCGGGTCCGGGCCGGCGGCGGTGACCACCGAGCACGGCTCCCTGGCCGCCGACGGCATCACGCTCGGGACGGGTTACGACCAGCCCGATCGGCACAGCGACCTGCCCGTCAACCCCTACATCAGGGAGTACCGCCACCCCGGGGCGCCGTCTCCTGCGGCGGCGACGGACACGCTCTCGATCACGGCCGCCAACATCCGGTCGATCACCGTCGATGTGCAGCGGGCCCGGGTATCGTGCAACGCCAAGCTCGACGTGAAGAGCGACGGGCCGCTGTCGGTCACGCTGCTCGGCTGCGGCGGCGGGCCCCTGACCTTCGGGTGACGGCCTTCGGGTGACGGGCTTCGGCTGACGGCGTCCGGCTAGCCCTCGCCGGCGGCCCCCAGCACCTGGCGGTAGTGGGTCACCGCCGGATCGCGGAGGAGGCCGAAGCCGGCCAGGAACAGATCGTGGGCCTGGCGGCCTTTCCAGCCCGCGGGGAGGAGCTCGGCCGGCAGCCCCGGATCCTTGAACGGGAACATGCGGTACTCGTGGATGAGGCGGGTGCGCTCCACCAGCGCGTCGGCGCCCTGCGGCGGGCGGCGGTGCCAGGCGTTCACCTCCGCCTCCCAGATGTCGAGGAACTCGGCGTAGGCCCGGTCGAGGCCGGCCAGATCCCAGCAGCGGGCGGCCATCTCCCGGTCCTCGTCGAGGCCGCCCGACCGGGCCATGAGCAGCTGGAGCCGCCCGCCCGGGGGGTCGGGGGTGCCCCCCGACCCGTTGGTCTCGCCGTTCCAGGCCTCGGCGACCTGGGCCCGCCGGTCGTGAGGCGAGACCCAGGCCGACGCCGCCAGCGGCCCGAACCCCAGCCAGGTCAGCGTCTTGCGCAGCCGGTCGCGGCTGGCCCGGGCCGACTCGGGCACGCTGTAGATGGCCAGGCACCACTGCCCGGGCCACGGCTCCGGCGGCCGTTCGAAGATCCGCTCCCGGCCGGTGTCGAGGAGCTTCCAGCCCTCCTCGGTCAGCGAATAGCGGCTCTGCCGGCCGACCCGGCGCGACTCGAACCAGCCCTCGCGCCGGAGGCGGGCCATGAGGACCCGGACGACGTCCTCGGCGATGCCGAACGGCGAGAGCAGCGCAACGAGGGCCCGCAGGTCGATCTCCCCGCCGTCGTAGCGGATGTACTCGCCGAAGAGATCGAAGACGATCGACCGCAGCTTCACGGTCCCCAGCCTAGGAGTTCGGTACCGTGGGCCCCATGCAGCTCGGGTTCTCCCTTCCTTTCGCCGGTTCGTGGGCCACGCCCGAGAACCAGGTCACGGTGGCCCGCCGGGCCGAGGAGCTGGGCTACGCCTCGCTGTGGGTCGCCCAGCGGCTGCTGTTCCCGGTCGAGCCCCGCAACGACTACCCGGCGGCCCCGGGCCAGCCGTGGCCGGCGGGGTTCGAAGCGGTGGTCGATCCGGTGGTGACGCTGGCCCACGTCGCCGGCGCCACCGCCCGGATCCGGCTGGGGACGGCGACGCTGCTCGCCGTCTACGTCCCGCCGGTGGTATTGGCCAAGCAGCTGGCCACGCTCGACCTCGTGGCCGGCGGCCGCCTCGACGTGGGGCTGAGCCTCGGCTGGTCGGAGGACGAGTACGAGGCCTGCGGCGTTCCGTTCCGGGAGCGGGGCGCCCGGCTCGACGAGTACCTGCAGTGCCTGCAGGCGCTGTGGGGTGAGGGTCCGGTCGAGTTCTCCGGCCGCTTCTACACCGTTGCCCGTTCGACGGTCCTGCCGAAGCCGTATCAGCGTCCCCGTCCGCCGATGCTGGTCGGCGGGTACGCGCCGGCCGCCATCCGCCGGGCGGCGGCGTACTGCGACGGCTACATCGGGGGCAACGTCCCGCTGGCCCGGGTGGCGCCGCTGGTCGAGGAGCTGCGGGCGGCGGTGGGGGCCGCCGGGCGGGACCCGGCGGCGTTCCGGGTGGTGGCCCGGGGATCCGTCCGCCTCTCCGACGATCCGCGGCCCGACGAC
>JAICYE010000075.1 GCA_025934385.1 Acidimicrobiia bacterium
CGCCCGCCCGACAGCTCCAGCACCCGGTTGGCCACGCCGTCGATGAAGTCGCGGTCGTGGCTCACGAACAGCAGCGCGCCGGGGAAGGCCGCCAGCTGCTCCTCCAGCCAGGCGACGCTGTCGACGTCGAGGTGGTTGGTCGGCTCGTCGAGCAGGAGGACGTCGGGCCGGGCCACCAGGATCCGGGCCAGCGCCGCCCGCATCCGCCACCCGCCCGACAGCTCGGCCAGCGGGCGGCGCCGGTCCTCCTCGGTGAAGCCCAGCCCGGCCAGCACCCGGTGGGCCTCGGCCTCGACGGCATAGCCACCCTGCGTCTCGAAGGCGGTCTGGGCGTCGCCCAGTTCCCGCAGCAGCCGATCGTGTTCGGCACCGGTGGTGGCGGCGACGGCGTGGTTGAGCTCGTCGATCCGATGGGCCAGCCCGTACAGCCCCCCGGCCCCCCGCAGCGCCTCGTCGAGCGCGGACCCGTCCGCCGCCTCGGTGCGGTCCTGCGGCAGGTAGGCCAGGGTCAGGGTGGACGGGCGGGTCACGGTGCCGGTGTCGGGTCGCTGCTCGCCGGCCAGGATCTCGAGCAGCGTGGTCTTGCCGGTGCCGTTGCCGCCGACGAGGGCGACGCGCCGACCCGGGCTCAGCGTGATGGTGACATCGCTGAACAGGACCCGCTGGCCGTGCGCCTTGGACAGTCCGGAACCGGTGAGCACACCGCCAGGCTAAAGGCGGGCGGGTGCCGACCCAGCCTCGTGATCACGTCCGCCGTGTTCCCCCGCACGACCTGTCGTGCTCGAGGCCCTCACAGGGCCCGGAACACGACCGGTTGTGCTCCGGCCCACGATCCGGCGCCGTGGGCGCCCGGTACCGTCGCCGAATTCACCGGCCGGACGGTCGGTGAAAATTGGCAAACAGCGGGCCGGTGGCCTAGAACGGCGGGCAGCGTCGCTCCAGGCCGGGGCGCGCCGACGGGGGAGGTCGCCATGCGGGTCCTGCAGAGCTATGTCGGCGGGCAGTGGCTCACGCCGTCGGGAGACGGCGTCGAGGTCCACGACGCCACCACCGGGGAGCCGGTGGCCCGGGTGGGCAGCGACGGCGTCGACGTCGCCGCCGCCCTCGCCTATGGCCGGGAGGTCGGCGGCCCGGCGCTGCGGCGGCTGACGTTCGGGCGGCGGGCCGGGATCCTCAAGGCGCTCGGGGCGTACCTCGGCGAACAGAAGGAGGAGCTCTACGGTCTGTCGACGGCGGCCGGCGCCACCCGGCCCGACGCCTGGCTCGACGTCGAGGGCGGGACGGGCGTCCTCATGGTCTATGCCGGGAAGGGCCGCAAGGAACTGCCCGACGCCACGTTCCTGCGCGACGGCGAGCCCGAGGTGTTGGCCAAGGACGGATCCTTCCTCGGGCTGCATCTCCTCGTGCCCCGGGAGGGCGTCGCCGTCCTCATCAACGCCTTCAACTTCCCGGTGTGGGGAATGCTGGAGAAGGTGGCCCCGGCGCTGCTGGCCGGCGTGCCGGTGCTGGTGAAGCCGGCCACGCCGACGGCCTACGTGGCCGAGGCGGCGGTGCGGCTGATGGCCGATTCCGGAGCCCTGCCCGATGGAGCGCTGCAACTGGTGTGCGGCAGCCTCGGCGACGCCTTCGACCACCTGACCGGGCAGGACTCCGTGTTCTTCACCGGCTCGGCGGCCACGGCCATGAAGCTCCGCTCCCACCCGAACGTGCTGGCCCGGTCGGTCCGGTTCACGGCCGAGGCCGACTCGCTCAACGCCTCCGTCCTCGGCCCGGCGGCCACGCCCGGCACGGCCGAGTTCGACCTCTACGTGAAGGAGGTCGCCCGGGAGATGACGACGAAGGCCGGGCAACGCTGCACCGCCATCCGCCGGGCGCTGGTGCCGGCGCCGCTGGTCGACGACGTGGTGGCGGCGCTGGCCGACCGCCTGGCCAAGGTCGTCGTCGGCGACCCCCGCCGGGAGGAGGTCCGCATGGGCCCGCTGGTCAGCCTCGACCAGCGGAGCGAGGTCGAACGGGCGGTCGCCGCGCTGGCCGCCGGCGCCGAGATCGCCGTCGGCGGGCCGGCGGCCAAATTCGAGCCGCTCGGCGCCGATGCCGACCACGGCGCCTTCCTCGCCCCAACGGTGCTGGTGGCCCGCGAGGCCGGCGCCGGTGGTGCGGGCGCCGCGGTGCACGACGTCGAACCGTTCGGGCCGGTGTGCACGGTGCTGCCCTACGACGGCGTCGACGACGCCGTCGACCTCGCCCGGCTCGGCCAGGGCAGCCTGGTGGTGTCGGTCTTCACCCCCGACGCCGCCGAGGCCGGCCGGCTGGCGCTGGGTCTCGGGCCCCACCACGGCCGGGTCCTCCTGGTCGACGAGCGCTGCGGGAAGACCCAGACCGGGCACGGCTCGCCGATGCCCCACCTCGTCCACGGCGGCCCGGGCCGGGCCGGCGGCGGCGAGGAGCTGGGCGGCGTCCGGTCGGTCCACCACCACCTCCAGCGGGTGGCGGTGCAGGGCTCCCCCGACACCCTCTCCGCGCTGACCGGCACGCTGCTGCCCGGCGCCACCCGCCACGAGGGCGGCCCGCACCCGTTCACCAGGCACTTCGAGGACCTGGCCCTGGGCGACACGCTGGTCACGGAGAAGCGCACGATCACCGTCGACGACATCGAGCGCTTCGCCGACCTGACCGGCGACCACTTCTACGCCCACACCGACGAGGAGGCAGCGGCCAAGAGCCCGATCTTCAAGGGCCGGGTGGCCCACGGCTATTTCGTCATCGCCGCCGCCGCCGGGTTGTTCGTGTGGCCCGAGCCCGGGCCGGTGCTGGCCAACTACGGCATCGACCGGCTGCGCTTCACCACTCCGGTGCGGCCCGGCGACGAGATCCACGTCGTGTTCACCTGCAAGGAGAAGTCGCCCCGCCCCGGCGCCGGGTACGGCGAGGTGCGGTGGGACACGCAGGTCGTCAACCAGGAGGGGACGGTGGTGGCGGCCTACGACGTGCTCACGATGGTGGCCACGAGGGAGGCGGCGCAGAAGTGAGCGACGCCATTCTGCTGGAGCGCGACGGCGGCGTCGCCGAGCTCGTCCTCAACCGGCCCGAGCGGCGCAACGCCCTCGACGAGCCGGCCCGGTCGCTGCTGGCCTCGGCCCTCGACGAGCTGGAGAAGGACCCGCCCCGGGCACTGCTGCTGCGGGGCGAGGGCAAGGGCTTCTGCGCCGGGCGGGACCTGAGCGACGCCGAGCCCTTCACCGAGGACGGCGAAGCCATCCTGGCGGCCATGAACCCGATCATCGCCCGCCTCCACGGGCTGGCGTGCCCGACGGTGGCGGCGGTGCAGGGCGCCGCCCTGGGGTTCGGGCTGGGCCTCGCCCTGGCCTGTGATCTGCTGCTCGTCGGCGAGAGCGCCAAGATCGGCAGCCCGTTCGCCGCCATCGGCGCCGTCCTCGACTCGGGCTCGCATCTCTTCCTCTGCTCCCGCATCGGCCCGGCCCGGACGCTGGAGCTGGTCTACACCGGCCGGTTCCTGTCCGGCGCCGAGGCGCTCGACTGGGGCATCGCCAACGCCGTGCACCCCGACGATGGACTGCTCGGCGCCGCCCGGGCGCTGGTGGCGGCCATCGGCGCCGGTCCGACGGCGGCCTTCCTGCTGTCGAAGGACCTCGTGGCCCGGATCGCCGGCGGCGGTCTGCGGCTCGACGACGTCCTGGCCGCCGAGGCCGCCGCCCAGGGCGCCGCCGCCCGCACCCGCGACTACGGCGAGGGCATGACCGCCTTCCTGGAGAAGCGCAAGCCCACGTTCACGGGCCGCTGATCCCCTGCCGGGTCGGCCGTCACCAGCTCGGACGAGCGCCGTTGCCTACCCCGAGCGCTCTGCCTACAGAATCTGTGGGTTTTCCGCTCGGGGTTCCCCGGCCGGGCCGGCGCCGAGCACGGGTCGCTCGGAAGTTGAACCGGTGCCGGCTCAGTGGGTGTCGCGCCAGTCCTCGGGCCAGGCGTCCTCGCCGAGGTGCCAGCGGCCGGTGCGGAAGCACATCGCCTGGAACGAGGCCCGCAGCGTTCCGTCGGACTCCGACGTCACGTCGATGGCGTAGGACGCCGTCCGACGGGTCCGGGCCCGCTCCACCGCCGTCGCCCGCAGCGTCTCGCCGGGTAGCCCGGCCGACAGGTAGTGGATCTCGATGGACAGGGCGACGCAGATCCGGCCCCAGGAGTTGGACGACACGCCGAGGGAGCAGTCGCCCAGCGAGAACAGCGCTCCGCCGTGGACGCTGTCGACGAAGTTGAGGTGGCCCGCCTCCACGGGGAGGCGGTAGACGGCCCGTCCCCCGTCCCACTCCACGAGCTCGGCGCCGAGTCCCTTGGCGTAGGCGTCGCCCCGGAAGACGGCCTCGAGGCGGGCGCGATTGCGCTCCAACGGCGAATCGGTGGTCACGGCTCGGAATGGTACGGAGGCCGGCCCTGGCGTCCTCGAAACGCAGCCACGGTTGGCTCCGGCGCCGGACGGGTAGCGCGAGGTCATGGCACGCCCTCAACAACCCGAACTCGCCCGCAGCGCCAAGACCGACATCGACCCGAACCACGTCGAAACCGGCCTGCAGGGGCAGCCGACGCCGGCCACCGGCGGGGAGACCGGGCCCGTTCCGCCCGACAACCAGCCCGGCCACCACCCGGCCAAGGAGCAGGACAAGCCCGACCTCGACGCCTTCGCCGCCCGGCTCGGCACCGATCCCACCGCCCCGACGGCGACCGCCGCCCGCCAGCCGCCGCGCCCGGCGGACACGCCGGCCACGGCCACGAAGGCCACGGCGAGCAAGGCCACGGCGAGCAAGGCCACGGCGAAGAAGACGCCGGCCAAGGCGGCCACGCGGAAGACGTCTCCACCCAGGACGACGCCGACGCCGGGCAAGCTGCCGGCCAGCGCACCCACCCCGGACGCCGTCGGGATGTCGGCACCGCAACCCGAGCCCGACCACGGCGGACGGCAGGAGCCCCGACTGGTGGGGCTCGTCCTGCTTCCGCTCCGGGAGACGGTCAAGCGTCTCGAACAGCTCGACCGGGCCCTGACGGAGCGGCTGACCTCTAAGGAATCAGTGCGTCGATGACGTAGTCGAGGGCCCGGGTGAGCTGCTCGACGTCGTCGGAGTCGACGGCCGGGAAGCAGGCGACGCGGAGCTGGTTGCGGCCCAGCTTGCGGTACGACTCGGTGTCGACGATGCCGTTCTGGCGCAGCGTTTTGGCCAGGACGTCGGCGCTGACGGTCTCGTCGAAGTCGATCGTGACCGTGACCGTGCTCCGCAGCCCCGGGTCGGCCACGAACGGCGTGGCCAGCGAGTGGGCCTCGGCCCAGCGGTAGAGGATGGCCGACGAGGCGTCGGAGCGGCCGGCGGCCCACTCGAGGCCGCCCCGGCTGTTGATCCAGTCGATCTGGTCGGCCAGCAGGAACAGCGTGGCCAGCGCCGGGGTGTTGTAGGTCTGGTCGGCCCGGGAGTTCTCCAGCGCCAGGGCGAGGCTCAGCGACGGCGGCGACCAACGCCCGGTGGTGGCCAGGCGCTGGATCCGCTCGACGGCGGCCGGCGAGCACAGCGCCAGCCACAGCCCGCCGTCCGAGGCGAAGCACTTCTGGGGGGCGAAGTAGTAGCAGTCGAATTCCCCCGGGCTGACCCGGATCCCCCCGGCCGCCGACGTGGCGTCGACCAGGACGAGGGCGCTGGGGTCGGCGTCGGCCGGGCGGCGAACGAGCGTGGCCACGCCGGTGGACGTCTCGTTGTGCGTGAGGGCGTAGACGTCGACGTCGGGATGGCCCTTCGGATCGGGGGCGGTTCCGGGCTCCGACTCGATCACGTCGGGGGGCTCGAGGTGGGGCGCCCCGGTCACGGCGGCGGCGAACTTCGAGGAGAACTCCCCGAAGCAGAGGTGCTGGCTGCGCCGCTCGATCAGCCCGAAGGCGGCCGCGTCCCAGAAGGCGGTGGATCCGCCGTTGCCGAGGACGACCTCGTAGCCTTCGGGGAGGGAGAACAGCTGCGCCAGGCCGGCCCGCACCCGGCCCACCACGGACCGGACGCCGGGGCGGCGGTGGCTGGTGCCCATGTAGGAGGCGCCGGTGGCGGCCAGGGCGGCCAGCGCCTCCGTCCGCACCTTGGACGGGCCGCTGCCGAACCGGCCGTCGGCCGGGAGCCGGTCGGGGGGGATCGTAATCTGGGGATCGCTCTCGCTCATCGGTGCCACTATTCGACGGGA
Organism: Acidimicrobiia bacterium; assembly: GCA_025934385.1. Next base: position 6,229 of record JAICYE010000075.1, read on the forward strand.
CCCGCGCAGGAAGCGAATCGGGAAGGAACTGAACGACCATGCCGTCCGAAGCGTCCCCAGTCTCGCAGACCCCCCGGCCCCGGATTTCCACGCTGGTGGGAGCCATCGCCCCCTCCGCCACGCTGACCATCGACGCCAAGGCCCGGGCCCTGCAGGCGCAGGGCGTCAAAGTCGTGAGCTTCGGCGCCGGCGAGCCCGACTTCGCCACCCCGGATTACATCGTGGCCGCCGCCGTCGAGGCGGCCGGGAAGCCGGCCTCGCACCACTACACGGCCGTGGCCGGTCTCCCGGCCCTGCGGGAGGCGGTGGCGGCCAAGACCGCCCGCGACTCTGGCCTGTCGGTGACCCCGGCCCAGGTGCTGATCACCAACGGTGGCAAGCAGGCCATCGCCAACGCCTTCCTGACCCTCCTCGACCCGGGCGACGAGGTCATCGTCCCGGCGCCGTACTGGGTCACGTTCCCGGAGGCGATCGCCCTGGCCGGCGGCGTCCCCGTCCCGATCTCCACCACCGTCGACGGCGGCTTCCGGGCCACCGTCGACCAGCTGGCCGACGTCTGCACCCCCCGTACCAAGGCCATCCTGTTCGTCTCGCCGTCGAACCCCACCGGCGCCATCTACAGCCGCGACGAGGTCGAGGCCATCGGCCGCTTCGCTGTCGAGCGGGGGCTGTGGGTCGTGACCGACGAGATGTACGAGCACTTCGTCTACGGCGGCCGCACCGCCCCGTCGATGCCGGTGGTCGTGCCCGAGCTGGCCGACCGCTGCGTGGTGATCAACGCCGTGTCGAAGGCCTTCGCCATGACCGGCTGGCGGGTCGGGTGGCTGATCGCCCCGGCCGACGTGGCGGCGGCGGCCACCAACCTCCAGTCGCACACCACCTCCAACGTTTCCAATGTCTCCCAGGCGGCGGCGCTGGCTGCCCTCACCGGCGATCTCGAGTTCACCGCCATGATGCGGGCGGCCTTCGACGTCCGGCGCCGCAAGATGCACGAGCTGCTGTCGGGGATCCCCGGCGTCACCTGCGTCGAGCCCGAGGGCGCCTTCTACGCCTTCCCGTCGTTCGAGGGCGTGCTGGGCCGCGACATCGGCGGCCGGCGGCCGGAGTCGACGCTGGAGCTGGCCGAGGTGCTGCTGGAGGAGGCGGCGGTGGCCATCGTTCCCGGGGAGGCCTTCGGCGCACCGGGCTACGCCCGGCTGTCCTACGCCCTGGGCGACGACGCCCTCGTCGAGGGTCTGACGCGCCTGGCCGGCGCGCTCGGCGGCTGACGCCGCCGACGCCCGCCCGGCCGAACGCCCGCCGTGGTCGCGGGCCCGGCCGTGTGACAACCTGGAGTGCTCCGAGGGGAGGGTCGGGTTGTCGCGAGTCGTCCGGGTGATGGTGGCGGTGCTGGCGCTGGCCGCCGGCGCCGGCCTCGCCGCCCCGGCCGGACGGGCGGCCGGCGTCGCCGCCCCGTCGGGGCCCGACCTCTACCGGATCACGGCGCCGCCAACGGCGGCCCGGCGGCTGGCCACGGCCGGGTTCGACGTGGCCGCCACCCGTCCCGACGGCAGCGCCGAGGTCGTGGCCGGCCCGGCCGAGCGGGCCCGGCTGGCGGCGCTGGGATTCGACCCCGTCCCCTGGCGGGACGGGCAGGGCCGCTCGGTGGCCGATCTCGCCCGGGCCCGGGCGGCGGCCGGCTACACCGTCTGGAAGCGGTGGGACGGGTCGGGCGGGCTCCACGCCGAGA
>JAICYE010000418.1 GCA_025934385.1 Acidimicrobiia bacterium
CGCTCCCGGTCCCGCTCCTTCTTGGCCACGTTGAGCCGGCCCTCCAGGCTGCGGACCTGCGCGGGGGCGATGTCCACAGCCTGGCGGGCCGCCTCGAATTCGGCCTCGAGACGGACGATGGTCTCCTCGAGCTCCGCCCACAACGGAGCCCTCGCGCCGGCCGCCGATTGCTGGCTGCAGCGGGCGCCGAGCTCGGCGATCCGCCAGAGCCCGCGCTCGACGTTCGACATGGTTTCGGACATTCGAACGATCTCCCCTCCGAATCGTCGACACCCTGGGACGTGGGCGTCCTGGTACCGAACACAGTCTGAATTCCCCGTCCGATCTGGACATTCCTCCCTCAAAGCGGACAAATGACGTGGATATCAAGTCCGTCTCAACCGTGTCGGCGGCCGCCCGCGGGGCGGCCGCTCGCCGCAATACGGTGGACGGTGTGTAACGGCGCGGCCTTCCAGGGAAACTGTGGAGGGGTCGCCGCCGGCGACCCGCACATCTCAGGAGGGCAACATGCTCGTCAACCTCCACCTCTGGGAGGCCCCCGTCCGCAACCTCGACTGGGTCACGTCGGCCTTCGGATACCGGTAGCCGTGCCGGCCCCGCGGCGTCACCTCACCCTCGACCATCTCCGCCGTCACCTCGCCGAGCGGTCGCTGGCCCCCTCCGACCGGGGGCTGGTCGGCGTGGAGCTCGAGCTCTTGACCTACCCCTTCACCGACCCCGGCCGGCGGGCCCCGGCGGCGGCCCTGCGGGCCATCGCGCAGTCCACCCGTCTCCCGGCCGGGAGCCGGATCACCCTCGAACCGGGCGGGCAGATCGAGATCAGCACGCCGCCCCTGCGGGGTCTGCACGATGCGCTGCCGGCCGCCGCCGCCGACCTCGCTGCCGTCTCCGCCGCCCTCCGGCGGGTCGGGCTGGAGCCCGTCGCCCGGGGCCTCGACACCCTCAGGGCGCCGGAGCGCATCCTCGACCAGCCGCGCTATGCCGCCATGGAGGCGTTCTTCGACGGCGATGGCTTCGCCGGCCGCACGATGATGTGCTCGACGGCGTCCGTCCAGGTCAACGTGGAGACCGGGCCGCCGGGCGGTGTCGCCGTCCGCTGGCGCCTGGCCCACGCCCTCGGTCCGGTGCTGGTGGCCATGTTCGCCCACTCGCCGGTGCCCGGCGGCGGGGGGCGGGGCCCCCGCTCGGCCCGCCAGCAGGTGTGGTCGGTGATGGACCGGTCCCGGACGGCCCCGGTCCACCGGGTCGGGTCGGCCGGGGCGCTCCGCCCCGAAGAGGAGTGGCTCGAGTACGCCCTGGCCGCCCGGGTGATGATGATCCGGGTCACACCCGATCGCTTCGTGGCCGTCGACGCTGCGCTCGGTGCCGAGGTGCTGACGTTCGGCGCCTGGATGGAACGGGGCCACGAACTCGGCTGGCCGGCTCTCGACGACTTCGAGTATCACCTCACGACGCTGTTCCCGCCGGTTCGGCCCCGGGGCTGGCTGGAGCTGCGCATGCTCGACAGCCTCCCCGACCCCTGGTGGCGGGTGGCGGCGGCGGTGGCCACCGCCCTGCTGGAGGACGCCGACGCCGGCGCCGCCGCGCTGGAGGCGGTCGGCGCCCCGCCCTCGGGCGCCGGCGTCACCGACCACTGGCGCTCGGCCGCCCGTCACGGCCTGGCCGACCCGGCGCTGCGGACGGCGGCGCAGCGGGTGTTCCCGGCGGCGCTCGCCGGCCTCGGGCGCCTCGGCGCCGACCGGGCCACGGTGGCCGCCGCCGAGGCGTTCCACGAGCGGTTCGTGGCCCGGGGCCGGTGCCCGGCCGACGAGCCGGCACCGATCCCCGAGGTCGAGCTGGCCCAGATCTGACCCGGTCCGTCGGTCGGCCGAGCCTTCCGGCGTTCCTCACCCTCCCTATGAGTGGGTGAGGAACGCCGGGTCCCGATCCCTCTGACCCCCGTCGATTCTGGCGGTCCTGGCCGGGGCGATGGCGCGGTGAGGAACGCCTGAGATCAGGCGGCCGTCCATTCTGGCGTTCCTGGTCGGGGCGATGGCGCGGTGAGGAAACCTGGATCGGTTCAGGGGGCGGCGATCCGAGCCCCGGCGGCGGCGTCGGCCAGCAGGGTGACGTCGTGGCGGCGGACGTGGGAGCACGGCAGGGCCGGGTCCCCGGCCAGCAGCCGGGGAATGACCGCCGCCTTGGCCGCCCCGGCGATTTCCCACACGATCCAGCCGGCCCGGTTGACGGCTGGCGGCGTCAGCGTCATGCGGAGCCGGCCGTTGAACGGGCCGACCACCGCCACGGCGGCGGTGGCGTCGACGACGGGGTCGCCGGGAGGCCAGGAGGCGGTGTGGCCTTCGTCGCCGAGGCCGAGGTGGAGGACGTCGATGCCGCCAGACCGGCCGGTGGCGGCGGCCACTCCCTCGGCGTAGGTGGCCGACGCGGCGTCGAGGTCGGGCTCGTCCACCGGCATGGGATGCACGTTGGTCGGCGGGATCGGCACCCGGTCGAGCAGGGCGGCACGCAGCCCGGTCAGGTTGCGGTCGGGGTGGCCGGCCGGCGCGACCCGTTCGTCGACCTGGAAGACGTGCACCGCCTCCCACGGCAGCGCCCGCCCGGCCAGCTCGGAGAAGAATGCCAGCGGCGTGGTGCCGCCGCTCACCGCCAGGGTGACCCGGCCCCGGGTGGCCACGGCTTCGCCCAGCCGCTCGGCCACGAGGTCGGCCGTCCGGGCGGCCAGCGCCGCTCCGTCGGGAAGGACCTCGGTCTCGATCCCGCTCACGCCGGCATCATGCCCGCCTGGAACGGCGCCGACGCCTCGGAACGGGAAGTGTGACGGAACGGTGGATGCTGACGTCGTCGACCGGTTCGACCTCGGCCCGCCTAGCGCCCGCCTCAAAGGACTGGATCGGGTCGTTCCGCCGCGCTTTACGCAAGGACC
>JAICYE010000017.1 GCA_025934385.1 Acidimicrobiia bacterium
CAGAACCACAGGACACCGGCCGCCAGCGCCACGACCACCACGACGGCGCCGAAGGCCCACGGATCCTCTCCCGACCGGAGCCGGTGCCACAGCGCCGACGCCCGCCCGGCGCCAAGTGCCGAGGAGCACACCGCGGCCGCGGCCTCGTCGCCGCCGCCCGGTTCACCGCCGGGACCGGGCGGGGCTGAAGAATCGGTCATGGGCTACCTCCACCGTGCGGAACGGCCGACCGATGGGGGAAGCAGCGGGGGAAGTGCGACCGCCCGAGCACCCTAGGAAACGGCGCCGGCGGCGCGCCAGCGAATTTCCGCAATCCCCCGCCCGGGCGCCGAGGCGCCGGGAGGTGATCGGCTCAGCGGCCGGCCAACTCCCGGGCCTCGACTTCCAGCGGGATCGCCTCGTAGGCCCGCTGGTGGCCGAGACCCGCCGCCCGTCCCCGGAGGTAGGCCCCGAGATACCGCCACAGGAACCGGCCGGGCCCGAGCTCCCGCCACTGCCGCACGTGGACGAGCTCGTGGGCCAGCAACGCGTCGTCACCCCGATGGTCGCGGCGGAGCAGGATCACCCGCCCGAGCGTCATGGCCGCCACACCGGGCGTGAGCCAGGGCACGACGACGAGCCGCGCCCGGGCGACGTCGGCCGGTGGCACCAGCGGAAAGTCGCCCTCGACGCGCCGCACGCCGCCCCCTGCCTGCCGGCGCTAGCCGACGATGTTGACCAGCTTGGGGCGCACGATGATGACGTTGCGGGGCGCCCGTCCGCCGAGGTGCTCCTGCACCCGGGCCGAGGCCAGCGCCGCCTTCTCCATCTCCTCCTCGGTGATGGTGGCGTCGACGTCGATGCGGTCGCGCACCTTCCCGTTGACCTGGACGATCATCGTCACCGTCTCGGCCTTGGCCAGTTCGGCGTCGTGGGCCGGCCACGGCTCCTCGTGGAGGTGGGCGCCGGCGCCGTGGCGCCGCTCCCACAGCTCGGCCGAGATGTGCGGCGCCATCGGCGCCAGCACGAGGAGCAGGGCGTCGACCGCCTCGTCGAGCGTGCCGCGGCGGGGCCCGTCGTCGGACTGGATGTACTTGTACAGGTCGTTGACGTACTCCATGCAGGCGGCGACGGCGGTGTTGTAACCCCACCGTTCGAAGTCGTCGGTGACCTTGCCGACCAGGGCGTGGCGGGCCCGGACGACGGCGCGGTCGGCGTCGGTCTCGGACCGGTCGACCGGCGCCGAGCCGGCCTCACCGGTGGCCAGCCGCCAGACGCGACCGAGGAAGCGGGAGGCGCCGTCGACGCCGTGGTCGGACCAGTCCGCGTCGTCGCCGGGCGGGCCGACGAACAGCTGGAACAGGCGAAGGGCGTCGGCACCATGACTATCGAAGAATTGGGCCGGCGAGACCACGTTGCCCTTCGACTTGCTCATCTTCGACCCGCCGAGGCGGATCATGCCCTGGCTGAAGAGCCGCTGGAACGGCTCCCGGACGCCGGCCGGGATCAGCTCCAGGTCGGCCAGCGCCTTCGTGAAGAAGCGGGCATAGAGCAGGTGGAGGATGGCGTGCTCGATGCCGCCGATGTACTGGTCGACCGGCATCCACCGGCCGATCTTCTCGGGGTCGAACGGCGCGGCGGCGTTGGTGGCGTCGCAGAAGCGCAGGTAGTACCACGACGAATCGACGAAGGTGTCCATCGTGTCGGTCTCGCGGGTGGCCGGCCCGCCGCACTTCGGGCAGGTGGCGTTGAGGAAGCCTTCGTGGCGCCGCAGCGGCGACTCGCCCGACGGCAGGAACTCGACGTCGTCGGGCAGCAGGACCGGCAGTTCCTCCTCCGGCACCGGCTGAGCGCCGTGCTCGGCGCAGTACACGATCGGGATCGGACAGCCCCAGTAGCGCTGGCGGGAGATCAGCCAGTCCCGCAGTCGGTAGTTGACCTTGGCCTGGCCGAGGCCGCGCTCCTCCAGCCAGGCGATGCCCGCCGCCTTGGCCTCGTCGACCTCCATCCCGTCGAGGCTGAATCCTTCATCGTTGGCGCTGCTGATCTTGCGACCGGGGCCGGTGTAGATCGGGTCGGTCCAGCCCTCGGGCCGTTCGGTGGTCTTGATGACCGGCAGCTCGTACACGACGGCGAAGTCGAAGTCGCGCTGGTCCTCGCCGGGGACGGCCATGATCGCACCCGTCCCGTAGCTGCCGAGGACGTAGTCGGCGAGGTACAGCGGGACTTCGGCGTCGTTGAAGGGATTGACGGCGTAGGCGCCGGTGAAGATGCCCCGCTTGTCCAGCTGGCCCTCCGCCGACTGGCGTTCGACCTCGGAGGTGTTGCGGACGCGGGTGACGAACTCGGCCACCTCCCGCTCCCGCCCGGTCCCGGCCGTGAGCTCCGGCACGAGCGGGTGCTCGGGGGCGAGCACCACGTACGTCATGCCGAAGACCGTGTCGATCCGGGTGGTGAAGACCCGGATCTTCGTGTCGGAGCCCTTGACGGCGATGTCGAACTCGACGCCCTCGGAGCGGCCGATCCAGTTGCGCTGCATGACCTTGACCCGCTCCGGCCAGTCGACCGTATCGAGGTCGTCGAGCAGCTGCTGGGCGTAGTCGGTGATGCGGAACATCCACTGCTCGAGGTCGCGCTTGACGACCTCGGTGCCGCAGCGATCGCAGACGCCGCCCTCGGCCTGCTCGTTGGCCAGCACCGTCTGGCACGACGGGCACCAGTTGACGGGTGCCATCTGCTTGTAGGCCAGCCCGGCCTTGTGGAGCTGGAGGAACAGCCACTGCGTCCACCGGTAGTAGTCGGGCTCGCAGCAGGAGAGTTCGCGGCGCCAGTCGTAGGCCGATCCCAGCCGCTTGATCTGGGCCTTCATGGTGGCGATCCGCTGCCGGGTGATGATCCCGGGGTGGATGCCCTCGGCGATGGCGGCGTTCTCGGCCGGGAGGCCGAACGAGTCCCACCCCATGGGTGACAGCACACCGAAGCCCTGCATCGTCTTGTACCGGCACAGGACGTCGCCGAGCGTGTAGTTCCGGACGTGGCCCATGTGGATCGGGCCCGACGGATAGGGATACATGCAGAGGTCATAGAACTTCGGCCGCGGATCGCTCTCGTCGATCTCGTAGGTGCCCCGCTCGTCCCACACCCGCTGCCACTTGGCCTCAACGGCCTGGACGTCGTACCCCTCGCTCATAGGCAGGCGAGTCTACCGGCGCCTCCCACCAGCCCCGATGGTCATGTACCGCCGACGTTCCCCCGGCCCCCCGACGCCCGCTGCTAGGGTTGAGGGCCGCACGCGGGGCCATAGCTCAGTTGGCAGAGCGCTTGCATGGCATGCAAGAGGTCGGGGGTTCAAATCCCCCTGGCTCCACCCCTGGCTCCACCGAGGAAGGCCCTGGTCACAGGGCCTTTTTCCTTTCCGCCGGCCGAAACCGGACCGATCAGGAACAGTCCGGCGACTTCGGTCTGAATCGGCCCCGCCAGGCAGGACATCGGGGCGCGCCCGGGGAAGGTGTAGCGGCTCTCCCCCACCCCCGTCGGAGGTCGTGTTCTGGTGAGTGTGCAACCCCTCGCCGCGGATCCCGGACCGGTTCCGCTCCTCGCCGCGCCGGCCCGGCGCCGGGAGCTGCGGGCGGCGGCCGGGGCCATGGTGGCGTGGGTGCCCGGGGAGCGGCCCCGGTGCGACCTCGACCTCCTCCTCACCGGGGCGATGTATCCGCTGGCCGGCTTCCTCGGCCGGGCGGACTACGAAGCGGTGCGCGACACGATGCGCCTGGCCGACGGAACATTGTGGCCGATGCCGATCACCCTCGACGTCCCGGCCCGGGTGGCCACCCGGCTGGGCCCGGGGGACGGGCTGGCGCTGCGGGAGCGCGACGGGACGCTGCTGGCCGTGCTGTGGGTCGACGACGTGTGGCAGCCCGACCTCCGGGCCGAGGCCGAGGCGGTGCTGCGGACGCAGAGCCCGGCCCACCCCGGCGTGGCCCACCTCCGGGAGTCGACGCACCCGTTCTACGTCGGCGGCCGGATCGAGGGCCTGCGCCGCCCGCTGTCGCCGGCCTTCGGGCCGCTGTCCCCGGAGCCGCTCGAGATGCGGGCCGAGTTCGCCCACCGGGGCTGGAAGCGCATCGTCGCCTTCCACACCCGCAACCCGATGCACCGGGCCCACTTCGAGCTCACCCGCCAGGCGGCGGAGTCGGCCGGTGCCAACCTCCTCCTCCACCCGGTGGTCGGAATGACGAAGCCCGGCGACGTCGACCCCGTCACCCGGCTGCGCTGCTACCACTGCCTCCTCCACCGCTACCCGCCGGGAACGGTGATGCTGGCCGCCATCCCGATGGCCATGCGCATGTCGGGGCCGCGGGACTCGCTGTGGAACGCCCTCCTCCGCCACACCTTCGGCTGCACCCACTACATCGTCGGCCGCGACCATGCCGGCTGCGCCGACGCCGACGGCCGCCCGTTCTACGACCCCTACGAGTCGCAGGACATCCTCTTCCACCACGAGGCCGAGATCGGCATCACGCCCGTCGCCTTCCCGGCGCTCAGCTACGTGCCGAGCCTCGACCGCTACGTCCGCGAGACGGAGATCCCGCCTGCGGCCGAGACCCGCACGGTCAGCGGCACCGAGCTCCGCCAGCTCATCGCCGGCGGCGGCGACATCCCCGAGTGGATCACCTTCCCCGAGGTCGCCGAGGTCCTTCGCTCGACGCTGTGACCGTTCGCCTGCTCCCGGGGACGGTGACCGCCGAGCGAGGAGCCGATGTGACGATGCCCCCCTCAGGCGAGCAGTTCGAGATCTCGTGGCGGGATCAGCGAGCGACGATCGTGGAGGTCGGTGGCGGCGTGCGGGAATACGCCGTGGCCGGGCGGCCGGTCCTCGATCCGTATCCCGTCGACGCCATGTGCGACGGCGCCCACGGCACTCCGCTGATCCCCTGGCCCAACCGATTGGCGGACGGCCGGTATCGCTTCGCCGGAACCGACTACCAGGTGGCGCTCACCGAGCCCGACAAGCACAACGCCATTCACGGCTTCATGCGGTGGCGTCCCTGGCAGGCGGTCGAGCGGGACGGCCACCGGGTCGTCATGGCCGCCCGGTTGTTCCCGCTCAAAGGCTGGCCGTTCCCCCTCGACCTCCGCGTGACCTACGAACTGGGCGACGAGGGCCTCACCGTCCGCACCGCCGCCACCAACCTCGGGCCGCGCCCGTGCCCCTACGGCTGCGGGCACCACCCCTACCTCTCGCCCGGAAGCGGGTTGATCGACGACGCCACGCTCGAGTTGGACGCCTCCGTCCGCATCCTGACGGACAACCCTCGTCAGCTCCCCACCGGCACCGAGCGGGTGGACGGTACCGAGTTCGATTTCCGTGCCGGCCGCCGCGTGGGAGACCTGCGCATCGACTTCCCGTTCACCGAACTCGGCCGGGACAGCGGGCGGGCCTGGGTGCGGCTGGTCGGGCCCGACGGAGGCCGGGCGGAGCTCTGGGTGGACGAGCACTACCCGATCATCGAGCTCTTCACCGGGGACACGCTGGCCCCCGACCGTCAACGGCGGGGACTGGGTGCCGAGCCGATGACCTGCCCCCCCGACGGGCTCGCCACCGGAACCGGCCTGATCCGCCTCGACCCTGGCGAAACCGTCGAGACGACCTGGGGCGTCCGCCTCGCCTGACCGACGCCAAAACGTCAGCGGGCGATGCCATAGGCGCAGCCTCGCATCAGCTCGTCGCCGGAGTCGTTCATCACATCCCGCAAGGTCCGCAGGAAGGCGCCGAGGGCGGTCTCGCCCCAGAACCACCGCTGCGTGTCGGCCTGGGCCTCGCCGGCCCTCATGACCAGCCTGGCCTCGAGGTAGAGCACGCGGAGGTCGTCGGCGCAGTACCGGATGAAGAGCGGGAGCGGCGTCTCGCCCTGTTCGGGAAGCCGGCGCTGCTCCCCGCCGACGAACGCCTCCAGGAAGCGGACGACGCCGCGGAACTTGACCGGCGCCACGCCCGAGAGACCGACGGCCGTCCGGCCCGTCCGCTCCGACCACTGCTCCCAGTAACGGCGCATCACGGTCACCTCGTCGGCCAGCGACAGGTCCACGGGCGATTGCTCCACCGCCGCCGCCTGGATCGACGTGCCGGTTTCGCTCTCGCCCAGTTCACCGCCGAAGTCGGCCAGCACCGGGAACTCCGCCTCGTCGAGCAGGCCGAACGCCGCGTCGAGCACCGCCCGCTGCTCGGCCACGTCATCGGGGTGGCCGAGCGGCAGCCCGAAGGGGAACGGCACCCACAGCGCCCGGGGCGGCTTGACCTTCTCGGTGTGCTCCCGGATGAGGCTGATGCTGACGGTCACGAGCCCGGCTTCCTCCAACCTCCGTGCGACCACACCGACGGTGTGGGTGCAGAGCGGTCAGGTCGGCGTGAGGAGGACGACGTCGACGCCGTCGTCGACCAGCCGCCGGGCCAGCACCGGAGCCGTCTCGTCCCGAGCGGGAGTGACGTCGTGGAGCGCGCCCATGACCGAGTAGTGGTGCGGCCCGACGCGGCCGATCCGTTTCTCGGCCACGAGTTCGGCGAGCCGGTCGATCGGGAAGACGACGTTGACGTCGCGGCTGAACGCCGACTTGTCGAAGGCCAGGCTGCTGTGGGACTGCAGCAGCTCGGCGGCGCCGGCGCCCGACGGGATGACGCGGAACGACGGGTCCTCCCGGCCGAAGGGCCGGTCGCCCCGGCAGTGGATCCCGGCGGACGTGACGATGGCCACGGTGCTGTTCGCCAGCGGCCCGGTGAGTTTCGCCCGGGGCGACCCGTCGTTGATCTCGACCGCTCGGGTGAGGAGCATGTTCCGCTGGATCTGGGGTAATGCGGCCAGGCGGGGCATCGGCGGATTGTACGTACCGGTTTGTGCCCGTCTCCCGCTCCGGGCGGAGGCGACTTACGTGTATAGTGCAACTACTTTCGCCTTCCGGCGCCCGCCCCCGGGCCCGAGCGCGGCAGCGGTGGAGTCCCGCCCCCGGAGGCCCGAGATCTATCGTGCAGACGACATGACGCGGAACGAGCGGCCGAGCAGATCTCGGCGGGCGCGGTCACATCGCCGGCGCCTGCTCGTCGACACCGTCTTCGCCGAGCACAACCGCTTCTGGTACCTCGTCCTCGTCGTCGGCCTGGCCTCGGGCATCACCGGCGCCCTCTACATCGCCGCCATGAAGGGCCTGACCAAGCTGCTGGGCGGCGACGTCTGGGGCAGGCCCGCCCACCTCGTCGTCCTCGGGGTCATCGGCCTGGTCATCGGCCTCATCACGCTGGCCCTCGGCAGCCCCGGCGACGTGGAGCTCCTCGTCGACAACATCCACCTCAACGGCGGCAAGTCCGACATCCGGGACCTCCGATCGCTCATCCCCGTCTCGCTGCTCGGCATCGCCGCCGGCAGCGCCATCGGGCCCGAGGCGCCGCTCGTCCAGACCACCGGTTCGCTCGGGAGCTGGATCTCCATGCGACGCAAGCTCGGCGTCGTGGACTCCCGGTCGCTCACGATCACCGGCATGGCCTGCGGCTTCGCCGTCCTCTTCGGGGCGCCGCTGGGGTCGGCCATCTTCGCCCTCGAGATCCTCCACCGGCGGGGGCTCGAGTACTACGAGGCGCTGCTGCCGGCCGGCATCGGCGCCCTGACCGGCTACGGGCTCTACATCCTGCTCAACCGGGTCGGATTCCAGACGGTCTGGCGGTTCCCGGAGCCCAAGAATCCCGGAGGCGTCGGGCTCGCCGTCGGCGTCGGCGCCGGAATCCTCGGGGCCATCATCGCCTACGGGTTCACGTACTTCAGCCACCTGGAGCGGCGGGCCTTCCGCCTCCTCCCGGCCGGGCTGCGGCCGATCGCCGGCGGCCTCGCCCTCGGCGGCCTGGCCTTCATCAGCCCTTACGCCCTGACCTTCGGCGAGCCGCAGATCCAGCACGTCGCCACCACGAAGCTGGCCGTCGCCACGCTGCTGCTGGCCGTCCTGATCAAGTTCGTGGCCTCCTCCACCATCATCTCCGCCGGATGGCGAGGCGGCTTCATCATCCCCTTGTTCTTCATGGGCGCGGCCCTCGGCTCCGTCATCTCCCAGGTCTTCCACGTCGACCCCGTCGTGGCCATGGCCGCCGGGATGACGGCCTGCAACGTCGGTGTCACCAAGACACCGTTCGGATCGACGCTGGTGGTGGCCGAGATGGCCGGCATACGGCTCCTGCCGTCGACGTTCCTCGCCGCCATCGTGGCCCTGTTCCTCACCAGCCACGTCTCGATGATCGAGGCCCAGCGCACCCGGGAAGGCGCCTTCGGGGACGCCACCATCGACCGCGACGCCGTGGAGGCGGAGCCCGGCCCCGGGGTCATCATGGCCGGGGAGACCGCCGCCGCCCCGGCCGATCCGGACGCGCCGCTCAGCCCGCCCGAGGCCCCCAGCCTGCCGGAGCCCGTCAGACCGGCGGATCCGACTCCTCCGATCTCGGTCCCGGTGAACCCGCCACATGGGTCACCGGCACCCCCCAGGCCTCCTCGACTCGACGGACCACGTCCAGACCCAGCCAGCGCGACACCCCGGGGGGAAGAGTCGACAGGATGATCTCGTCGTAGGGCGACCCGTCCATCGCCTCCTCGATGGCGACGACGGGGTCGGGGTCGCCGATGGCGCCCTCGACGGCGATGCCCTCGCTCCGCAGCGAGGCCAGCACCCGCTCGAGACGGACCGAGGTCTCGTCGACGACGTCCTCCTCAACCGGCAGCGACCCGCCGTATGCCGCCACGGCCGTGTCGAAGACGTCCTCCGGGGGCGGCGCGGCCGGCACGACGACGAAGAACGAGGCCGGGCCGGCCGCCGCCCGGGCCGCCACGGCCTCCCAGAACTGGTCCCCGCCCAACGTCTGGTCGGCCACCACCAGCACCCGCTTCATCGCCGTTCCGCCCGGCGGCGCGAGCGGGCGAAGGACCACCAGCGGCGGTGCCCGTCCTCCCCGACGTTCACCCAGCCGGGCTGGAGCCGCTCGTTCTCCATCCGCACCCGCCGGGCCCGGAGGACGTCGGTGCGGGTGCACATCCCGACCAGCTTCCGCCCCGCCACGACGGGCAGGTGGCCGACGTCCTCCTCCAGCATCCGCCGCAGGGCGACGAGCAGCGTGTCGCCCGGTCCGGCGGTCACGACGTCGCCGGTGGCGATCGCCGTCAGGGGCAGGTTGTCGTGGCCCCGGGCCTGGAGGAAGTCGTGGCGGGCGACGATCCCGACCAAGGTGCCCCCGTCGTCGACGAGGGGGTAGGCGCCGTGCTGGCCGGTCTCGAGGCGTTGCCTCGCCTCGCCGATCGGCATCGTCGGGGTGAACGTCTCGACCTCGGCGGTCATCACGTCCTGCACCAGGACGCTGCGGAGGATGTCGACCTCGAAGTCCGACTGCACCCGCAGCCCCCGCCGGGACAGCTTCTCGGTCATGAGGCTGTCGGGCAGGAAGGCGGTGGCCACGATCTCGGCCACGACGCTGGCCAGCATCAGCGGGAGGATGATCTGGTAGTCGCGGGTGAGCTCGAACAAGAACACGATCGCAGTGAACGTCGCCCGGATCGAGGCCCCGAAGGTGGCGGCCATGGCCACCAGGGCGAAGCCGCCCGGCGAGATGTGCGCCCCCGGCAGCACCTTGTCGGCGCCGACGCCGAGCAGCGTGCCGACCGAACCGCTGATCAGCAGCAACGGCGCCAGCGTCCCCCCCGAGGTGCCGGAGGCCAGGGCGATGACCCAGGCCACGAATTTGGCGATGGCCAGGCTGGCGACCGCCCCGACCGCCAGCTTGGCCGTGAGCACGTCGCTGATGGCGTCGTAGCCGACGCCGAGCGCCCGGGGGTCGGCCAGGCCGACGAGGGCGAAGCCGACCGCCCCGATGAGGGGATGCCAGAAGGGCCGGACGGGCAGCCGCCGGTATCCCGCTTCCACCAGGAACAGGGACCGGGTGATGGCCACGGCCAGCAGCCCGCAGACGAGCCCGAGGACGGCGTAGACGGGCAGCTTCTCCAGGCCGGTGTAGTCGTGGGGCGGGACGGCGAACAGCGGGCCGGTGCCGAACAGGGCCGAATGGGCGCCTCCGGCCAGGGTCGACGACACCACCAGCGGGACGAAGGCCCGCACCGAGAACTCGAACAGCAGCAGTTCGATGGCCAGGACGACGGAGGCCAGCGGCGTGCCGAAGGTCGCCGCCATGCCCCCGGCCGCACCGCAGGCCAGGAGGATCTTCCGCTCCGAGGGCGTCACCGGGAGGACCTGGCCGATCAGCGACCCGAGGGCCCCGCCGGTCACGATGATCGGCCCCTCCGCCCCGAAGGGCCCGCCCGTCCCGATGGCGATCGCCGCCGACAGGGGCTTGGCGAAGGCCGCCCGGGGCGGGATCCGGCTCTGCTTGGTGAGCACCGCCTCCATCGCCTCCGGGATCCCGTGGCCCCGGATCTCCGGCGACCACAGCGCCAGGAGCGACACCACGAGGCCGCCGGCGACGGCGACGATGACGAGGTTGGGCCCCCGCTCCAGCCGGGCGAACGACGGCAGCGTCCAGGAGAGGTGGTGGAAGAGGGCGACGTTGGTGATGCCGGCGATCAGGTGGATGAGCACCCAGGCCGCCCCGCCCCCGAGCAGCCCGAGCACGGTGGCCAGGGCGCTCAGGAGCACCAGCCGGTCCGGGCTGCTCGGCCCCGCGAGACTCACACCCCCAGATCTTCCCCGAATGGGCCGGGTTCAGCCGGTCGGTGCCGGCCGACCCTGACGTGGCGTAGGGTCGGCCGGTGCTGACCGACGAGCAGTTCGCCCGCATCCTGGAGTTCCGGGTCGCCCTGCGCCGTTTCGGCCGGTTCAGTGAGGAGCAGGCCGGCAGGCTCGAGATGACAGCGGCCCAACATCAGCTGCTGCTGGCCGTCCGGGGCCACGGCGACCCGCTCGGTCCCACGATCGCCGACGTCGCCCGGTACCTCCTCATCCGGCATCACAGCGCGGTGGGACTCGTCGACCGGACGCAGGAGCTCGGTCTCCTCGAACGCCGTCGCGATGCCGGCGACCAGCGCCTCGTGCGACTGGTCCTGACCCCGCTCGGCCACGATCGGGTCAACGCGCTGGCCCAAGCCCATCTGGAGGAGCTCCGGGAGCTGGCCGGGGTACTCGGCGCCCTCCTCGGTGGCGACGCGGCGTCGACGGGTTCCGCGGAACGGATGGCGGGTAGACGATCGCCATGAGTTTCATCCTGGTTCTCGTCCTGCTGGCGGTCGTCGCCCTCGCCGTGCTGGCGCTGGTCCGTCACGACGCCCCCGCTCCGCCACGGGCCGAGTCGCACCACCCGCCGGAGTCCTGACGGCGAATCGTTCTCCTTGGTGGTAATCCGCCGCATTGAGTCGATCGCGGCGATGGTGATATTCCGTCCTATTTTCCCAACAGTTTGGCCCCGAATTATCGCCTAAAGGGCCAGGCTACGGGAGGAATAACCCTGCCTGGGGCGAATCTGTCGATCGACACGCCGCTGGGGGCTTGATGCAAAGAGGGCCAAACCGCCCCTCATCAACTCTCATCGAGGGTCATCAAGGGGGGAGCCTCCGGCTCAGTTCCGGCCAGGACCGTCCTTCCGCGGCGCAACACCAGCAGGGAGAGCGAAAGGACCAGTATGCGCACAACTCGAATGAAGACAATGGTCGTCGCCGTGGCGGCGAGCGGCCTCCTGGCCCTGGGCACCGCCGCTTGGGCTCAGGGAGACACCTCCGTGAACATGGGCGGCAACGGCGGTAGCGGTGGTAGCGCGACCAGCAGTTCGTCGTCGACGGGCGGCACGGCCACCAGCGGCGCGGCCACGGCCAACGGCGGCAACACCGCGGCCAGCTCCACCGCCGGTACAGCCGGCGACAACACGCCAACCTCCACCTCGGACTGTAGCGGCACGACGCCGGCGGGCAGCGGTGGTGGCGGCGGCGGCGGGGGCGGTCTCGTCTCGGTGACCGCGCCGATCAGCACGGGCCCGATCTGCCCGCAGGTCAGCGCCCCGATCGCGTCGAGCTCCAAGGGCGGCGACGCCAACGGCGGGCCCGCCACCTCCGGCGACGCCAACGGCGGCACCGCTAGGAGCGGGAACGCCAGCAGCTCGTCGACCTCCGCCAGCTCGGCCTCGTCCAGCGGCGGCAACGGCGGGAGCGCCGGGAGCAGCAGCGGCGGCAGCAGCCATCACGCCAAGAAGAAGGCGAAGAAGCACCACAAGCACCACCACTGATCAGCGGATTTCGCTGAAGGCGAAGAGGGATGGCCTGCGGGCCATCCCTTCTTCGCGTCCGGATCCCGCCGCCCTGTCGTATTCGAACATTTCGGAGGCTCACGGGCGATTGGCAACATCAAATCGGAGATTGTTCCTTTCGGGAGTCGTTTGCCTTCACTTTTTCGGCTCATGCGCCACAACATCGAAGGAATGGGCCGGCGGATGACGAATCTCACGCTCGACCCTCCGCTCGGGCTTGACATGTGAGAAAGACCCCGACACCGGCGACCGCCCCCCCGGCGTACCGCCCCTGCCGATCACCCCCGGCGGAGGGTTCCGCATCCCGTCGAAAGGACCCCCCATGCGCACAAGGCCGCATCCTCGTCGCGCGCTCAGCCTGGCCACCGCCGGATTCGTCGTCGCCGGGCTCATGGCCCTGGCCGGCAATGCCGTCGCCGTCACCCCCGGCGTCAACGGCCGGGTCGTGTTCTCCAGCGACCGGACCGGCAACGGCGACATCTACGTGATGGATGCCACCGGCGCCAACCAGGCCCAGCTGACCACCGACCCCGCCCCCGACCGCAACCCCGCCTGGTCGCCCGACGCGACGCAGGTCGCCTTCGACCGCTCGGGCGACATCTGGGTGATGAGCGCCACCGGTACCGACGCCCATGCGCTGACGACCGGTCCGGAGGACGACGCCCGGCCGACCTGGTCGCCCGACGGCACGCAGATCGCCTTCAACCGCGACGGCGGCATCGCCGTGATGGGGTCCGACGGCGCCGACGTCCGCGTTATCAGCGCCGATTCCTCCGGTGACCACGATCCGGCCTGGTCGCCCGACGGGACCGTCATCGCCTTCGACAGCGGCCGCACGGGCGGTGGCGACATCTACGTGATGGATGCCGACGGTTCCAACCCGGCCCGCCTCACCTCCGACCCGGCGGCGGACGCCGACCCCGCCTGGTCGCCGGACGGCAGCCGAATCGCCTTCGAGACCGACCGGACGGGTGGCGGCGACGTCTACGTCATGGACTCCGACGGGACGCTCCAGGCCCGCCTCACCGACGACCCGGCCGCCGACGGCGATCCCGCCTTCTCCCCCGACGGGACCCGCATCGGCTTCCGTAGCGACCGGACGGGAAGCGGCGACATCTACTCGATGACGGTGAAGGGCACGCTCCAGGCCCGGGTGACGACAGATCCGGCGGCCGA
>JAICYE010000587.1 GCA_025934385.1 Acidimicrobiia bacterium
CCGGGCCCAGGTGGCCAGCGCCGTCGCCATCACGTCGTCGGCCCCCGGGGCGTCTCCCTCGAACTCGGCCTTCACGCAGATCCGGCCGGCGTCCTCGTAGGCCAGGTAGGCGTCGCCACCCCAGCCGTCGGCGGCCCGCAGCGCGTCGGCGGCCGGGATCCGCTCGGCCAGGAGCAACAGCCACCGGAGCGCTCCGAGGTCGTTGCGCTTGGCCACCCGGTCGCCGGCCGGGGCGGCCGGGGCGGGCATCGTCCGGCGCCGGTCGCCCCGCAGGTAGCGGGTGGGCTGCATGATCCCGGCCACGGCCGGCGGCGGCGTCCGCAGGGCCCGGTCGATCGCCGCCCGCCCGCCGGCGGCGACGATCGCCTGGGTGAACGACTCGCCCACGCTGTAGGGGAAGTCGGTGGTGGCCGACAGCCAGTCGGGGACGTCCTTGATGCCGGCGTCGTAGGCGGCGGTGCCGGCCGCCTCCTCGGCGTCGTAGGCGTCCTGGTCGGCCTGCGAGAGCGAGTCGACGTAGGCGTCCTCCATCCGGACGGCGTCGCCCTCGACGACCGCCTCGAAGGCGGCGTTGCGGTCGTCGGAGTGGTACGAGCCCTGCCGGGAGATGTCGAAGTGCTGGTCCTGGAGCGCGTGGGTCAGCTCGTGGACGATCGTGGCCCGCCGCCCGACGGTCAGCTCCCTCCCCCGGACGTCGACGCGCCCGGTCCCGTCGTCGTAGTAGGCGGTGATGCCCTCGCCCGACAGCGTGCTGCCCGCCGCCACCAGCCCGCTCTTCCCCACCGGCAGCCCGAGGGCCCGGGCGGCGGCCTCGTCATCGCGCTCCTGCTGCTCCGACTCCGGGTTCTCGTCGGCCACCGCCCGGCGGAAGTCGGCGTCGGACAGGTAGTCGACGGCGACCGGGTGGCGGAAGGTGAGGCCCCGGTGCTGCTCCACGAAGCGCACCAGCGGGACGATCCCGGCGTCCCACTGCTCCGGGTGAGGCGGCCCGCCCGAGCGGCCGCGCCCGAGCCAGATCAGCCCGCCGCCGGTGAGGGCGAGGACGGCAACCAGCGCCAGCCCGACGGCGCGCCTCCGGGCCATCGGCGGCGATCCGCCCGCCGCCCTCCGCGGTGCTACTTCTTCTTCGCCGGGGCCGCCTTCTTGGCCGCCGCGGCCGCCTTCTGGGCCGCCTGGGCCTTCTGGGCCGCGGCCGTGGCCGCCTGGCGGCGCTGGAAGCGCTCCACCCGGCCGGCGGTGTCGACCACCTTCTGCTTCCCGGTGTAGAAGGGGTGGCACTCGCTGCAGAGGTCGACCCGCAGTTCCTTCTTGGTCGACCGGGTCACGTAGGTGTGACCGCAGGAGCAGTGAACCTGGGCGAGCACGTAATCGGGGTGGATGCCGGTCTTCATAAGGGCTCCAGTCTAAGGGTCGACCGGCCGGTCAGCCGCCCGTGGGGGCCTTGGCGATCTCGGCCAGGAATTCGTCGTTGCTCCTCGTGCTCTTGATCTTGTCCATCAGGAGCTCGAGACCGGCCCCGCCCTCGAGGGCGTTGAGCACGCGGCGCAGCTTCCACACCATCTGCAGCTGCTGCCGGTCGAAGAGCAGCTCCTCGTGCCGGGTCGACGACGCCTCGACGTCGATGGCCGGGTAGATCCGCCGCTCGGCCAGGCGGCGGTCGAGGCGCAGCT
Source organism: Acidimicrobiia bacterium (assembly GCA_025934385.1). Next base: position 1,671 of record JAICYE010000587.1, read on the forward strand.
CCATGTTGCCCGTCCCCTTGAA
>JAICYE010000019.1 GCA_025934385.1 Acidimicrobiia bacterium
CAACCTGCGGAGCCCGAAACCAGCGAAGGAACGGCACGTCCCGGTCGGCGCCGTCGAGCAAGGCCTACCGGGGTCCGCAAGCGCAACATGTTGCGGAAGGCGGCCGAAAGCGGGGGTCGATCGCAACCTGTTGCGCTTGGCGACCCGGCCGAAGCGGGTCCAGACGGCCCGAGCGGAACTGCCGGCTCCTGCGCTACGGCCCTGCCGAACGTTCCGAATACTTCCGCGAGCGGCGCGATGCGTCCGGTATCACCGGTTCCCGCGGACCTCATCAGCCGGGTCGGTAGCCGTTCCCGTGGTCACAGAATGGTCACGGACGGTTCCGGACGGGCCCTCATCGGGTCGGACCCCGCGGGTGTCCCCTCTGACCAAAAGTCCTGGTAGAAGGCACTTTCCGGGACCGGGCCGAACCGGCCCGGATCCCATTGACCGGAGTTCAAATCCCACTCCCTCCGCTCAGGAGGGCCCGGCGGCGTCCTCGAGATGAAGGGCGAGGCCGAAGCCGCCGGCCGTCATCACCAGCGCACCGACCAAGGGCAGGAGCATCAGGAGCGTCGCTCCCAGCACCAGCATCCCGATGCTCACCCGAGCCATGTCCGCCTCCGTGATCGACCCTGTGCTCGGGGGGTACCCGCCCCCCGGAGCCCACAAACGGAGGGGCGACGGGCGGGTCATCAGCCCGTCAGGAACTCCCGCACCATCTCGGGGACCACGTCGAAGCGCTCCAGCTGCGGGACGTGGGCGGCGTCGGGCAGGACCTCGGCGCGGCCGTCGGCGATGAGCCGGGCGAAGTCCCCGGCGTAGTCCGGCGAGATGATCCCGTCCTGCTCGCCCCAGACCACCAGCGTCGGCGCCGTGATCCGGTGAATCCGCTTCCGCAGGCCCCGGTCGGGGATCGGCCACCACCACTTGGCCGCCACGCCCATCGTCCAGGTGATCCCGATGATGGCCTCGCCGAGGGCCTCGGGGTCCTCGGGGAGCGCCAGCGCGGCGGTGGCCACCGGGCCGGTCGGATCGGCGAAGGCCGCCGCCGCCAGGTCCGGCATGCTGAGGACGTTGGGGTTCTTCCAGGGCCGCCCGTCCGTCCACAGGCCGATGGGGCAGAGGAGCACGAGCTTCTCCACCCGGCTCGGCTCGTTGGCCGCCAGTTCGGCCCCGAGCATCCCGCCGAAGGAGTGGCCGACGACGGCGACGGGCTGGCCGTCGAGCCGGAGGGCGTCGAGGACTTCGGAGTAGCACAGCGTGAGGTCCCACACGTCCTCGATGGCCTTGTGGCCGTCGGGGTCGCCGGGGACGGTCCCCGGGAGGTAGGGGGCGTAGACGGTGTGGTGGGCGGCCAGTGACTCGACGAACGGGTCCCACTGGAGGCCCATGATGGCGTGGAGGTAGAGCAGCGGCGGGCCGTCGCCGCCGACGAGGACCTTGGTGCGGACCTCCCCGTCCCAGATCTCGACGTCGCGGATCTCGTTGTAGGGCATGGGTTTCGCCTCTCCTCTCTCGTTCGTCGGGCGTCGCTCAGGCCAGCCGCTGGCCGCGCAGGCGCTTCGGCCACCAGTGGTTCTCCCAGCCCTCGTCGTCCCAGATGTCGCGCAGCTTCGGGAGGACTTCGGTGCAGAACAGGCTGATGCTGTCCTTGGTCAGCTCGTGGGGCATCGAGCCGATCTGCTGGAGAACCATCAGGTTGCCGATGCGGAGGTCCTTCACGGCGTCGACGAGCTTGTCCCGCACCGTGGCCGGGCTGCCGGCGATGACGATGTCCTTGTCGACGAACTCCTTGTAGGAGAAGTTCTTGAAGTTGGTGATGACCTCGAGCATCTTCATCGTCGTGCCGCTGCGGATGCCCCGGGACAGGCTCTCGTAGTCCTGGTAGCCGGGCAGGCCCCACCAGTGCTCCGGGATGTGCAGGCACTTGTCGAAGAAGTACTGGATGTGCTGGGCGAACTTCTTCTCCGCCTCGGCGTCGGTTTCGGCGACGCAGACCATCTGGGCGAAGCCGGCCCGGTAGGGGTTGCGGTCGACGCCCTCGGTGGCGGCGAACTCCCAGAAGCCGTCCATGATGCGTTTGCCGACCTGGCTGCCGAAGAACGACAGCATGCAGTAGCTGTAGTCGTGCTGGGCGGCGAAGCGCCAGGTCGAACTGCTGCCGAGGCCGGGGATCCAGATCGGAGGGTGCGGCTGCTGGATCGGGCGGGGCCAGATGTTGACGTAGGGCAGCTGGTTCCACTTGCCGTTGAAGGCGAAGATCTCCTTCGACTGCCAGGCCCGGAGGATGAGGTCGTGGGCCTCGGCGTAGCGATCGCGCTGCTCGATGGCCGGTATGCCCATGACCATGTTGGCGTCCAGCGGCGTGCCCAGTGGCATACCGGCCACGAGGCGGCCGCCGCTGATCTGGTCGAGCACGGCGTACTCCTCGGCCACCCGGATGGCCGGCTGCGTCGTCGGCAGCGTGGAGCCCATCTGGACGATGGCCACGTCGAGATGGTTGGTGGCCCGGGCCAGGACCGAGCCCATGATGTTGGGGTTGCACATGAACCCGTAGGCGTTCTGGTGGTGCTCGTTCACGCAGATGCCGTCGAAGCCCATCTCGGCGCCGTGGATCAGCTCGTCGAGCGACCAGTTGTAGAACTGGCCGATGCGGGCCGGGTCGGGCACGAGCTCGTGCCAGGGTGGCGTGACCCAGACCGACGGGTAGCGCCGGCTGAAGTCCTCCGGCAGTTCCCGGTGGGGCATGAGATGGAACATCGAAACCTTCACTGGCGTACCTCCCGGCCGTCTCCCCCTGTTGGGCGCACACCGTACGCCGTCGGCGGTCCGCCGTCCCGGGGAGCCGGGTTCGCGCCGGTTGGCTGAGCACAGCTGGGAGGACGGTGAGGCCGCGGTTCGGTGAACGGCGCCTCCGGGTACTGTCGAATTGTCGTAAGTGCCGGCTTACGACGACTTCCACCCGAGGTGAGGGGGCTTCATGAAGCGTGTCCTCGTCGCCGGTGCCCTGAGCGGGTTGCTGATCCTCGGCACCCCGGCACTGGCGTTCTCCGCCGATCGCGGCGGCAGCCACGATTCCCGTGGCAGTAGCGGCCACAGCGACAACCGCGGCGGCCACGCCGACAACCGCGGCGGCCATGCCGACAACCGGGGCGACCACGGCCGCCACGACCACGACGGCTACAACCGTGGCTACTACGACGGCGGCTACTACTACGGCGATCCCTACTACTACGGCGGGTACGACGACTGCTACCACGACCCGTCCGGCTACACGACCTGCGAGCCGTACGGCGGCGACTACGACCCGGGCGGCTACAACGGTGGCTACCCCGACCCGCCGCCCGACTCGCAGTACTGCAACCAGCCGCACAGCGCCCACAGCGCCCGGTGCCCGGGCGACGAGGGCAGCAGCGGCGGGGGGTACTGAGAGAAGCGATCGACCGGCTCGTCCGGAGAGGGCCGCTCCGGATGAGCCGCTGATCGACCCGGGGACGCACCTGCCTCCCCCCTGCCATGGGCCTGGGCGGCTACCGTCGGGCGCCGTGCGCATCGTGGTGGCCGCCTGCACCGTCGACTACGCCGGCCGGCTCTCGGCGGCCCTCCCGGAGGCCCGCCGACTGCTGGTGGTGAAGGCCGACGGATCGGTGCTCGTCCACGCCGACGCCGGCGGCTACAAGCCGCTGAACTGGATGTCCGGCCCCTGCGTGCTGATCGACGGCGGCGACGTGTGGGACATCACCAACGCCAAGGGCGAGCGGCTCACGATCACGTTCAGCGGCGAGGTCGTCCTCGACACGGCGGTCGAGCTCGGCGCCGAACCCGGCCTGGCCAAGGATGGCGTCGAGGCCCACCTCCAGGAGCTCCTCGCCGCCCACCCCCACGAGGTCGAGCCGGGTCTGGTACTCGTGCGCCGGGAGCACGCCACCGCCGTCGGGCCGGTCGACCTCCTCTGCCGCGACGCCGGCGGGTGCTGGGTGGCGGTCGAGATCAAGCGGCGGGGGGAGATCGCCGGCGTGGAGCAGCTGGCCCGCTATGTGGAGATGCTGGAGCGGGACGGGCACACCCCGGTGCGGGGCGTCCTCGCCGCCCAGAAGGTCGTGCCCCAGGCCCGGACGCTGGCCGAGGTGCGGGCCCTCGGGTGGACCGAGATCGACTACGACCGCCTCCGGGGCCTCGGCGCCGGGACGCCGACACTGTTCTGACCCTGTCCGTCGGCACGACCGGTCGTGCTCGAGGCCCCTGGAGGGCCCTGTCCACGAGAGGTCGTGCCGGGGCACGGCCGACGGCGGAAAATCGGGTGCGCGTCCCATCTCCGGCCGCCAATACTCGGCCGGGTGACGAGAGCCGATGAAATCGACGACGACCGGTTGTCCACGATCGCCGGGCCGCAGGGCGGCGCCATCGCCAACCGGCAACTCCGGGCCAGTGGCCTGACGGCCAAGGAGGTCAAGGGCCTGCTCCGGCGGCGTGTGCTGCGAACCACGCCGGCCCGCGGCGTCTACCGCGTCGCAGGCTCGGAACGCACCCGGAAGCAGGACGTCTGGGTCGCCCTTCTCGCCGGCCCCGAGGGGACGTTGGCGTCCCATCTCAGCGCCGCGGCGCTCCGGGGCCTGGCGGCGGCTCCGGCCGTCCCGCAGGTGACCGTGCCTCGGTGGGCCAACGGGAAGTTCGGTGGGGCCGTGGTCCACCACGCCACGGTCGGCCCCCTGGACCAGGGTAGGTACGAAGGAATCGAAGCGACGACCGTCGAGCGGACGATCGTCGACTGTGCCGCCGTCCTGGGTCAGGCAGCGCTCAATTCCCTGGTCGACGCTGCCATCGGCAAGCGCCTCTGCTCCTACCGGCTCGTCATGGAGGCCTGGCGGCGCGCTGGGCGGGTCAGGGGTGGCGCCCTGCTCGAGTCGGCGCTGGCGCCGTACTCCGGCGGTGCCGAACCCGGCAGCGTCAAGGCGGCGCACGTCCTGCGCCGCATCTTTGACTGGGGCCTCCCGATGCCGCTCTGCGAGCACGAGATCCGGGACACCCACGGCGAGTTCGTCGCCAGGGTCGACTTCATCTGGCTCCCCTGGTGGCTGATCCTGGAGTACGACGGCGACGAGTACCACGGTCCGCGCCGCTGGGCTGTCGACGACGGCGTGCAAGCGGCGTTGGGGGCGCTCGGCTACCGCGTCGAGCGGGCCGACCGCTTCGACCTCCGTCCGTCCTCCACTCGCCTGCACCACCGGCTGAGCGGTGTGTTGCTCCAGCCGCCCCGGGGGCCGTGGCCCGCTCGGCAGCCGCCCGACGAGGGCCGCGCCGCCTGACCGATGGCCGGGTCGACCGGCTCCACCACACGTTCCCAGTCACGGCCGGTGGTGTCCAAGGCCCTCGGGGCCCCGAGCACCACCGGGTCGTGCTGAGCGTTGGCGGCGCCTCGGGGCCACCCGGCGGCGTAACGTCTGCGGCGATGCACGGTGACGAGATGACGGCGGCCGCCCCCGGCCCGCCGCCGGCGACGGGGGCCTGGCGGCCCGGCGACCCGCCCGGGCGCCGGCAGTTCGTCACGCTGTTCGCCGATGCCACCCGTCCGCTCCGGCTGGAGTTCGGCGCCACGCTGTCGCCGGTCGCCGTGGCCTACGAGACGTGGGGGGAGCTCGACCGGGCCCGGGGCAACGCCGTCCTCATCGCCCACGCCCTCACCGGCGACAGCCACGCCGCCGGCCCGGCCGGCCCGGGGCACCGTTACCCCGGCTGGTGGGACCACTCGATCGGCCCGGGGAAGGACATCGACACCAACCGCTGGTTCGTCGTCTGCCCCAACGTCCTCGGCGGGTGCCAGGGTACGACGGGCCCGTCCTCCGAGGCGCCGGACGGGCGTCCCTACGGCGGCCGGTTCCCCACGATCACGATCCGCGACCAGGTGGCCGTCGAGGCGGCGCTGGCCGACGTCCTCGGCATCGAGCGGTGGGCGGCCGTCGTCGGCGGGTCGATGGGCGGGATGCGGGCGCTGGAGTGGGCCGTCGGACACCCCGACCGGCTGGAACGGGCGGTGGTGGTGGCCTGCGGGGCGGCGGCCAGCGCCGAGCAGATCGCCCTCTGCTCCATCCAGAACGAGGCCATCCGGGCCGATCCCGCCTTCCGGGGCGGCGACTACCACGACGCCGGGCCCGGCGAGGGCCCGCACCGGGGGATGGGCATCGCCCGCCGGATCGGGCACCTGAGCTACCGCAGCGAGGCGGAGCTGGCCGTGCGCTTCGGCCGGGCGCCCCAGCCGGGCGAGGACCCGCTGGGCGCCGGCGGCCGTTATGCGATCGAGTCGTACCTCGACCACCACGCCGACAAGCTGGCCCGGCGCTTCGACGCCGGCAGCTACGTCGTTCTGTCGGAGGCCATGAACCACCACGACGTCGGCCGCGGCCGGGGCGGGGTGGCCGCCGCCCTGGCCGGCGTGCGGTGCACCGTGGCCATCGCCGGGATCGACAGCGACCGGCTCTACCCGCTGTACCAACAGCGGGATATCGCCGAGCTGCTGCCCGGCCGGCCGGAGGTGACGGTGATCGAGGCCCTCTACGGCCACGACTCGTTCCTCATCGAGTCGGAGGCGGTCGGGGCGTTCATCCGTTCGGCGCTGGAGGGCGGCGAGGACGGCGTCGCCGAGGAGCGGGCCGGTTGACCATGACCGTGCACGAGGAGGGAGCGGGCATGCGGGTCCTGGTGGTGGTGGGAGACGCCGAGCCGCCGGAACGGCTGGTGGTGCGGTCGGACCGGGTATTGCGGACTCCGGGCCCGGAGCTGGAACCGCAGCTGCTGGCCGACGTCCGGGCCCACATCCCGGAGGACGTCGCCGTCGTGGGTGCCGTCGGACAGCCGGGGTCGGACACCGCCGCGGCGGCGGCCGCCGCCGAGCTGCGGGCCCACGGCTTCCCCGTCACGCTCTACACCGATGCGCGGCCGGCGACCGGGGAGGGCGACGGGCTGCGGGTCCGCTCCCTGACCGACAACGGCCCGGCCATGGAGGTGGCCGACTCGCTGCTCGACCTCGTCGGGAACACGCCGCTGGTGCGCCTCGACCGGGTCGGCAAGCGGCTCGACTGCCATCTGCTGGCCAAGTGCGAGTTCCTGAGCGGTGGCGGCAGCGTGAAGGACCGGCCGGCGGTAGCCATGGTCGACGCCGCCGAGCGGGCCGGGCTCCTCCAGCCGGGGGGGACGATCGTCGAGCCGACATCGGGCAACACCGGTGTCGGGCTGGCGATCGTCGCCGCCCGCCGGCGCTACCGCTGCGTGTTCGTCATGCCCGACAAGATGAGCGCCGAGAAGATCAAGCTGCTGCGGGCCTACGGCGCCGAGGTGGTCGTATGCCCGACGGCGGTGGCGCCGTCGGATCCGGAGTCCTACTACTCGGTGGCCAACCGGCTCACCGAGGAGATCCCCGGCGCCTTCCAGCCCAACCAGTACCGCAACCCGGAAAACCCGGAGTCGCACGTGCGGAGCACCGGGCCGGAGATCTGGCGACAGACCGCCGGGCGGATCACCCACTTCGTGGCCGGCATCGGCACGGGCGGCACGATCACCGGCGTCGGCCGCTACCTCAAGTCGCAGAACCCTCTGGTGCAGGTCGTCGGCGCCGACCCCGAGGGGTCGGTGTACTCCGGTGGCGACGGGCGGCCCTACCTGGTGGAGGGCATCGGCGAGGACTTCTGGCCCGAGACCTACGACCGCGACATTGTCGACCGGGTGGTGGCGGTGACCGACCGCGACTCGTTCATCACCGCCCGGCGGGTCACCCGGGAGGAGGGCATGCTGATCGGCGGCTCCGGCGGCACGGCCGTGTGGGCGGCGCTGGAGATCGGCAAGGAGCTCGGCCCCGACGACGTCATGGTCGTGATCGTCCCCGACTCCGGCCGGGGGTACCTGTCGAAGGTCTACGACGACGAGTGGATGTCGGACTACGGGTTCCTGTCCGTCGTCGGCCAGACGGCCGGCGACATCCTGCTGCGCAAGTCGGTCGAGCTCCCCGCCCTCGTGCACGTCCACCTCGACGAGAAGGTGCGGGAGGTCATCGCCACCATGCGGGAGTTCGAGGTGTCGCAGGTGCCGGTGGTGCGGGCCGAGCCGCCGCTGCGGACGTCGTCGGAGGTGGCGGGCAGCGTCGCCGAGCGGGAGCTGATGGGGCGGGCCTTCTCCGATCCCGCCGTCCTCGACCGGCCGGTGGCCGAGGTGATGTCCCCGCCGTTGCCCAGCGTCGGCCTCGGGGAGCCGGTCGACGTCGTCGTCAGCGCCCTCGACACCGCCGCGGCGGTGCTGGTGCTCGACGCCGGGCATCCCGTCGGGATCCTCACCCGGTCGGACCTGCTGGCGTTCCTCACCGGTCGATGACCCAGGGCGGAGGCTTCGAGACCCGGGCGATCCACGCCGGGCAACCGGCGGACCGCGAGACGGGTGCCGTCATGGTGCCCATCTACCAGTCGTCGACCTTTGCCCAGGAGGGCATCGGGCGGCACAAGGGGTACGAGTACGCCCGGACGGGCAACCCGACCCGGGCAGCCCTCGAGGCCTGCCTGGCGTCGCTGGAGGGCGCCGCCTTCGGGTTCTGCTTCGCCAGCGGGATGGCCGCCGAGGACGCGATCCTGCGAGTGCTCCGGCCGGCCGACCATGTCGTGATCCCGACCGACGCCTACGGCGGGACGTGGCGGCTGGTCGACAAGGTCCACGCCCCGGCGGGCCTCCACTACGACGCCGTCGATCTCACGTCGCTCGACACGCTGGCGGCGGTATGGCGGCCGGAGACCAGGATGGTCTGGATCGAGACGCCGTCGAACCCGCTGCTGTCGGTCGTCGACATCGCCGCCGTGGCCGGCTTCGCCGCCGACCGCGGCGCCCTCACCGTGGTCGACAACACGTTCGCCACTCCCTACCTGCAGACGCCCCTGGCGCTCGGGGCCGACGTCGTCGTCCACTCGACGACCAAGTACCTCGGTGGCCACTCCGACGTCGTCGGCGGCTTCGCCGGGGTCAACGACGGCGCCCTGGCCGAGCGGCTCGGATTCCTGCAGAACGCCGCCGGCGCCGTGCCCGGCCCGATGGACTGCTTCCTCACGATGCGGGGGGTGAAGACCCTCGGCGTGCGGATGGACCGTCACTGCGCCAACGCCTCCGCCGTCGTCGAGTTCCTGGCCTGCCACCCGGCGGTGGCCTCGGTCCTCTGGCCGGGCCTGCCGTCGCATCCCGGCCATGCGGTGGCGGCCAAGCAGATGCGCCACTTCGGCGGCATGGTGTCGTTCACGCTGCACGGCGGCTCGGCGGCCGCCGCCGGACTGGTGGAGCGGACGGAGCTCATCACGCTGGCCGAGTCGCTCGGCGGTGTCGAGTCGCTGATCGAGGTGCCGGCGCTCATGACGCACCTGTCGGTGGCCGGCTCCAGCAACGAGGTCGACCCCGGGCTGGTGCGCCTGTCGGTCGGGATCGAGACCGTCGACGACATCGTCGCCGACCTCCGCCGGGCGCTCGACGGGGTGACCGGCACGGCGGCCCGTTAGCCTCGTCTCCCATGAGCAGCGACCGTCAGTGGGGTTTCCGGACCAGGGCCGTCCACGCCGGGGGCCGGCCCGACCCGACCACCGGGGCCCGGCAGGTGCCGATCTACCAGACGACGAGCTTCGTCTTCGAGGACACGGCCGACGCCGCCGACCTCTTCGCCCTCCAGAAGTACGGCAACATCTACACCCGCATCGCCAACCCGACGGTGGCGGCGTTCGAGGAGCGGCTGGCGTCGCTGGAAGGGGCCATCGGGGCGGTGGCGGCCAGCTCCGGCATGGCCGCCGAGCTGATGACGCTGGTCTGCCTGGCCGGGGCCGGCGATCACGTCGTGTCGAGTTCGGCGCTCTACGGCGGCACCCACACGCTGCTCGACGTGACGCTGCGCCGGCTGGGCGTCGACACGACCTTCGTCGACCCGGCCGACCCCGAGGCCTTCGCCGCCGCCATCCGGCCCGAGACCAAGCTGCTCTACACCGAGATCGTGGCCAACCCGTCGGGCACCGTGGCCGACATCGCCGCCCTGGCCGACGTCGCCCACGCCGAGAACCTGCCGCTGTGCATCGACGCCACCCTGGCGACGCCATACCTGTGCAGACCGATCGAGCACGGCGCCGACATCGTCGTCCACTCGGCCACGAAGTTCATCGGCGGCCACGGCACGACCATCGCCGGCGTGGTGGCCGAGTCCGGCACCTTCAACTGGGGCAACGGGCGTTTCCCCGGCTTCACCGATGCCGTCCCGTCCTACGGAGGGTTGCGGTTCTGGGAGAACTTCGGCGAGTACGCCTTCTGCACCAAGCTCCGGGTCGAGCAGCTGCGGGACATGGGCGCGGCGATGTCGCCGTTCTCGGCCTTCCTTCTCCTGTCCGGCCTGGAGACGCTGGCCCTGCGGATGGAGGCCCACGTGGCCAACGCCGCCCGGGTGGCATCGTGGCTCGAGGAGCACGCGGCGGTGTCATGGGTGCGCTACGCCGGGCTGCCGTCCTCGCCGTCGCACGAGCTGGCCCGGCGCTACATGCCGAAGGGGCCGGGAGCGGTGTTCAGCTTCGGCGTGGAGGGGGGCCGCGACGCCGGCCGGGTGTTCATCGAATCCCTCGACGTCTGCAGCCATCTGGCCAACATCGGCGACACCCGGACGCTGGTGATCCACCCGGCCTCGACCACCCACCAGCAGCTGTCGGACGAGGCGCTTCGGGCCTGCGGCGTGTCACCCGACCTCATCCGCATCTCGGTGGGAATCGAGGACGTCGACGACATCCTCTACGACCTCGACCAGGCCCTCCACAAGGCGGTGATGGCATGAGCAGCAACGGACGCGGCCCCTGGACGCCGCCCTCGGCCCGGGAACGGTGGGAGATCATCCGCCGGACGAAGTCGGTGGCCATGGTCGGCGCGTCGTCGAACCCGGCCCGGCCGAGCTACTTCGTGGCCACCTATCTGCTCAGCTCGAGCTGCTCGTTCGAGAACCTCTGGTTCGTCAACCCGGCGGCCGACGAGATTCTCGGCCGGCCGGTGTACAAGAGCCTGGCCGACCTGCCCGGGCCGCCCGACCTGGTCGACGTCTTCCGCAAGCCGGCCGACCTCCCCGAGGTGGCCGAGGAGGTCATCGCCGCCGGGGCGAGGACGCTGTGGCTGCAGCTCGGCCTGTGGGACGAGGCCGTGGCGCAGACGGCCCACGATGCCGGCCTCGACGTCGTCATGAACCGCTGCCTCAAGATCGAGCACGCCCGCTGGGCCGGCGGCCTCCACCTGGCCGGCTTCGACACCGGCGTGATCAGTTCCCGCCGGGCGGTCTGAGCCCTTCGGGCTCACCCCGCCCGGTTGCTTCTGGCGGCGGGCCCCTGCCCTCCCGGGAGTTCGCCTCTTCGGCACCCTCCCTCCGGGCATCCCGCCGCGTTGCCGGGGGGCCCCAACCCCACGGCGCGAATCAAGCCTTGAGGGCGACCGATACCACCGGCGTCGCCGGCGGCTGGTTGGCCAGAGAGCCGAAGAAGGCGACGTCGCCGAAGGAGAAGGCTCCGCCGTCCTGGCCGACCATGAGGTAACCGGCCGGGCCGGGGACCACGGCCGACACCGGCCGGTTGAGCCGGACACCACCCATCGACCCGAAGAACCCGGCATCGCCGAAGGCGAAGACGCCTCCGTCCGCCGCCACCAACCAATACCCCTGGCCGGACTGACTGGGGGACAGGCCGACGACGGGCTGGTTCAGCCGCAGCGAACCGGTCGAACCGAAGAAGGCGGCGTCGCCGAACGTGAAGATGCCGCCATCGGAGGCGAAGAGCCAGTAGCCGTGGCCGGTCGGCGTCGCCACCGACCCGATCACCGGCCGGTTGAGGCCGAGCGCCGAGGTGTCGCCGAAGAAGCCTGCGTCGCCGAAGGGCACCGCCCGTCCCCGGGAGGTGAAGACCCAGTAGCCGGCCCCGCTGGGCGTGGCCGAGAGGCTGACGGCCCGCTCGCCCGGCGCCAGCGTGCCGGTGTCGACGTTGCCGTGCCATACGGCGTCGCCGTAGGCCCGGACCCGGCCGGTGCTGTCGAGGACCCAGTAGCCGGCGCCGGACGGGGTGGGTTCGAGGTGCACCGCCGTGACCCCGGCCAGCAGGACCGTCTGGCCGAAGAACCCGGCGCCACCGAAGGGATCGACGTGGCCGTCGGCCGTCAGCATCCAGTAGCCCGACGAGGGCTGCAGCGTCCCGCCGCCGATCGGCAGCGTGGGGAGCGGGGGCAGGGGGAGACCGGGGATGCCGTTCGATCCGGAGCCGCCGCTCGTCGACTGGCCGGTCGTCCCGCTCGAGGTGATCGAACCGCCCGAATCGGTCGGTGGCGACCCGGTGGCCACCGCCGACAGCGGCGCCCGGAGCAGCCAGCTGCTGTTCCACGTGTTCCAGTGCGTGGCCAGCCAGTTCAGTGCCGGCGGGGTGCCGGCGTAGAAGTAGTCGTCGTGGTTGCAGTCGAACAGGGCGTCGTTACGGCCGGTGCAGACCGTGATCATGGCGACGCCGCTGCCGTCGTCGTAACACATCTCGTCGGGCTCGTCGAAGCAGTGCCCGTTGATGGTGGCGTGGGGTGCACCCTGCTGCACGGCCCCCAGCGTGTGCATGAGCTCGTGACCTTCGGCGTAGTTCCAGCAGGCGGAGTCGACCCGGGCGAACATCGCGGCGTAGCCGTTGTTGAGGTTGTTGAGCCCCGGCTTGGCGTCGGAGTACAGGCTGCCGATCCCGCACAGGACGTTGGAGTCCATCCACACCAGGTACTTCCGGTCGGCGCGGTTGTAGCCGAGGGCCTTGAGCTCCGACGTCGTGTTGGAGAACGAGTCGTCGCCGGCGGCGCTGAGGTGGACCACCGCCACCGACAGCTGGCAGCCGGTTCCCGACGGGTCGGGCTCGGTGACGAACTGGACGTGGGCCACGCCGCCGGTCTCGGCCGCCGACTGGTTGAACTGCCAGTCGACCCGGGGGGCGTACGTCGAGCGGATGGCGGGGATGACGGTGGCCGAGCGGTCGGGGCGGTCGGCGGGCACGGCGTAGATCGCCTGGACCCGGTCACCGGAGACACCGTCGCTGATGCAGCCCACGCTGCCGAGCTCCTCGCCGCCGCCGACGGCATCGGCGGTCCGGGAGACAGACGCGTCGGCCGCCACCCGCTGGTCGTTGCGGCCCTGGCGGACGTCGGTGCCGGGCGGGGCGGGGTCGGG
>JAICYE010000101.1 GCA_025934385.1 Acidimicrobiia bacterium
ATGGAGCCGGCCCCCAGCGGCTCCGGCGACTGCTCCCCCGGCCTCGTCGCCGGGACCATGACACCGATGTACGGCCACATGGAGAAGGCCCACCTCGAGCGCTCGCCGGCCCAGCAGGCGGGCGACGTCCAGAAGACCGACGACTACCTCGAGGTCCACACGGTATGGATCGAGGCCGTCACCGCACCGGCCCGCAACGGCGCCGCCCACATCGCCGGCGAGACGCCCAAGCCGTTCTTCGGCCACGTCGAGCACGCCCACCTGCAGCGCTCACCGGGCCAGCAGGTCTCCGACGTGCGGGACAGCGACGACTACGTCCTCGTCCACACCGTGTGGGCCGAGAGCCTGCTGCAGCCGACGATCGACGTCGTCGACGGGAGGCCGTGCCAGTTCCGCGCCCGGGCCGCGGCGACGAACATCGCCATCGAACAACGGGCCTTCAACCCGAATCCCGTCGCCGTCCACGTCGGCGACACCGTGACGTGGCGCAACACCTCCGACGACGACCACAACGTGCGGGGCGGCCCGGTCGACTCGCCCGTCCTCCACCCGGGGAACACGTTCTCGTTCACGTTCACCAGGGCGGGGACGGTCGACTACGTCTGCGACCTCCATCCGACGATGCAGGCCCGGATCGTCGTCAGCTGAGCCCGTCGACGCGGCGGAGCACGGCGTCGAGGACGGCGCCGGCCTGGAAGCGGAGCTCCTCCAGCGGCCTGTTCCGGTGGACCCGCTCGCCGAGGTCGACCTCGGCGATGGCGGCGGCGCCGAAGCGGGCGGAGACGTCGAGCAGCAACCCGATCTCGACGGCGTAGCCGGAATCGAAAGCCACCGCGTCGGTCACGGCCCGGCGGAGCGCCGTCTCGCCGGCCAGCGGCTGCGACAGGTCGGCGAGCTCGGGGAACCAGCGGTCGAGGAGCGGGCGGGCGACGAGCTCGGTGACCCGTCCGCCCTCGCCCGGGCGGCCGTAGAGCGAACGCCGGTAGGCCCCCTTGACCAGCATCACGTCGGGGAAGAGGAGCAGCGGACCGACGAGGCCGGCCACGAAGTGCGGCGCGACGTTGGTGACGTCGGCGTCGAGGAAGACGAACACGTCGGCGTCGGACGAGGCGACCGCCTGACGCATGGCCGCCCCCTTGCTGGGCGGACCGTGCCGGCGCACCACCCGGGCTCCGGCCGCGGCGGCGGCGTTCGCCGTGCCGTCGGTCGAGTTGTCGTCGATGACCACGATGTCGTCGACGACGGCGGCGTCCCGCAGCGGCGCCGTGGTGGCGACGACGCTCCCCACCGTCGCTTCCTCGTTGTGGGCCGGAATGCAGACGGCGACGCGCTGCCCGTCCTTGGCGGCGGCGAGCCGGCGGAGGGAGAACTGGCCGTGATCGAAGCCCGCCCGGCGGCGGGCGGGGAGAGCGGCGTGGATCAACCGGCCCGTCCGGTGAGGCCGAAGAACTCCGTGCGGGTGCGGGGATCGTTGCGGACGAGACCGCGCAGCGCCGACGTCACGGTCCGGGAGCCGGCCGCCTTCACTCCCCGGAGCGACATGCAGAGGTGCTCGGCCTCGAGGACGACGCCCACGCCCTTCGGCTCGAGGCGCTCCTCCAGCCACCCGGCGACCTGACAGGTCAGCCGCTCCTGGACCTGGAGCCCCCGGGCGAAGAGCTCCACCACCCGGGCCAGCTTCGACAGCCCGAGGATCCGCCCGGCCGGGATGTAGCCGACGTGGGCCACGCCGTGGAACGGCAGGAGGTGGTGCTGGCACAGCGACTGGAAGGGGATGTCCCGGGCGAGGACCAGCTCGTCGTAGCCCTCCTCGTTGGGGAACGTCGTCAGGTCGAACGAGCGGGGGGTGAGGAGCTCGGCGTAGGCCCGGGCGACCCGGCGGGGGGTGTCGGTCAGGTGCTCGGAGGCCGGATCGTGCCCGAGGGCGACGAGCAGGTCGGAGACGGCGACCTCGGCGGCGGCCAGGTCCACCGTCCGCTCGGAGCGGAGAACCCGCAGCCGCCGGCCGTCGACATCGGCGATCTCGGTGATCTCGGCCATCTCGGCCATTTCGGAACGGGAGGCGAGCTCGGTCAACGGTTGCCGTTCCTTTCTAAGGGAGCCTACAATTGACGTTAGATGGATGCGTCGGAGTCGTCAAACCGCCACAGCCTCGATGATCGGCTCGCGCCGCTGGCGGCCCTGGCCGAACCGGCGCGGCGGCGCCTCTACGACTTCGTCGTCCGCCAGGCGGAGCCCGTCAGCCGCGACCAGGCGGCGGCGGGGGTCGGCGTGCCCTGGCACGTGGCCAAGTTCCACCTCGACCGGCTGGTGGCCGGCGGGCTGCTCGACGTCGAGTACCGCCGTCCGCCGGGCCGGGGCGGCCCCGGGGCGGGACGGCCGTCGAAGCTCTACCGCCGGTCGGAGTGGACGCTGGAGGTCAGCGTCCCACCCCGCCGCTACGAGTTCGTCGGGCGGCTCCTGGCCGAGGCGGTGACCAAGACGGAGAGGACGGGCGCACCGCTGGCCGACGCCGTCGCCGAGGCGGCGCGCACCGCCGGGCTCGACATCGGCCGCGAGGCCCGGCGCCGGGCCGGCCCCCGCGCTTCCCGCTCCGCCGTTCTCACCGCCGGAGTCGAATCGCTGGCGGCCCAGGGTTTCGAACCGAGCCACGATCCGAGCGGCGTCGCGCTCCGCAACTGCCCGTTCGACGTCCTCGCCAGGGACTACACCGAACTCGTCTGCGGCCTGAACCTGAGCTTCATGGAGGGACTGGTCGCCGGCCTCGACCGCTCCGACCTCACGGCCCGCCTCGAGCCCCGACCCGGACAGTGCTGCGTCCGGTTGGTGGCCCGGGACCGCTGAACACTGCCCCGGGGCCGAATGGAAGGTGTACGATCGGTGAACAGTTCGTGAACGGCACTGCGGAGATATTGGGGGACCGCATGAACCTCATCGGCGCACTCTGGGTCATCCCTCTGGCTCTCGTCCTGCTCGCCATCGCCGCCCGGATGGGGCCGGCCGCCCACCGGGAGCAGGCGAGGACGACCGACCGCCGGTAACGCCCGTCCTCAATCCGGCGAGCCGCCGGGGGCACGGAGCCCGGCGACCATGAGGTCGCAGATCTCGCCGCCGACAGCGTCGAGCGAGCGGGGCCCGCCGGGCACATACCACAGGGTCACGGCGTTGAGCGCCGACAGGATGGCGTTGCGGACGACGCCGCGGTCGACGGGCCGGAAGACTCCGGCCGCCACGCCGTCGGCCAGGATGGCGTCGAGGCCCCCCATGTAGCCGTGGAACACCGACCGGACGAGCTCGTCGGTGTGGCCCGACAGCGCGACCCGGGCCGCCACCTTCCCGGCCGGGTCGGCGAACAGGCTCCGGAGGTGGCCGAGGCAGAAGACCCGGAGGCGCTCCTCCGGCGTCATGCCGTCGTGGGTCAGCTCGGCCACCGCCCGCTCCTGGGCCTGTACCACGTGGCCGACCACGTGCCCGAGCAGCTCCTCCTTGCTCTTGACGTAGTAGTAGAGGCTGGCCTTGGTGAGACCGACCCGCTCGCCGACCGCCTCCAGCGTCGCCCCCTCGAGCCCCATCTCGGCGAAGACGTCGACGGCGGCCCGGACGATGAGCTCCCGCCGGGACTCCCAGCGCCGCTCCTGCCGGGCGGCGGTCGTATCGGAGGTGGCCAAGCCACCACCGTAACCCGGCCCGTTTCGCCCGCCCCGCCCGGCGGACCCGGGGCCGGCGGTCAGGTCGCCGGCGGCGCCGTCCGCAGCACGAGGATGGCCAGATCGTCGTTCGGCGCCTCGGTGGCGAACGACAGCACCGCCTGCTCCACGGCGCCGGCCAGGCTCGGGGCGTCGCCCGAGGCGGCGGCCAGCGTGGCGATGAGGCCCTCCAGACCGTAGAAGACATCGTGGCGACGACGCTCGGTCACGCCGTCGGTGTAGAAGACCAGGGCGTCGCCCGGACTCAGCGACAGCCGGGTCTCGGCCACGGAGGCGTCCCCGATCACGCCGATGAGGCAGCCGGGCGACCCGGCGGTGGCGACGCCGGCGTCGGCCCGGCGGAGGACGGGCAGCGGATGCCCGCCGACGGCCAGCGTGACGGTCGGCGCCGGACGGTCGGCGGAGACGAGCGCCACGACCGCGGTGCAGAACCGGGGCTCGAAGCGGCCCGGTTCGTTCTCCCGGAGCAGCACATCGTTGAGATGGGTGAGGACGGCGGCCGGGGACGGGTCGGTGAGGGCGGCCGACCGGATCGTGTGCCGGACCAGCGACGCGGTGGTGGCGGCGTCGATGCCCCGGCCGCAGACGTCGCCGACGACGAGCAGGAAGCGCCGGCCGTCGAGCGGGACGACGTCGTACAGGTCGCCCCCGACGTCGACTCCGGCGCCGCCGGCGGCGTAGCAGGCGGCGAGCTCCACGCCGGGAATGTCGGGAAGCGACGGCGGCAGCAGGCTGGCCTGCAGCGTCTGCGACAGACGGACCTGCCGGCGGTAGCTGCGGGCATGGTCGACGGCGACGGCGATCCGCCCGGCCAGTTCCCCGGCGACGTCGCCGGTGTCGGGCTCCAGTTCCCGGACGCCGTCGTTGGCCAGCGTCAGCGATCCGATCGAACGGCCCCGGACCGCCAGCGCGACGGTGAGTACGGCGGCGGCGGCGGAGGGCTCGGCCGCGCCGGCCTCGACCACGAGCCGCTCGTCGGTCAGCGAAATCCAGCAGCGGTCGGCCAGCCGACCGGCGGCCAGTTCGGCGGCGACCGTGACGAGTTCCTCGGCGTCGAGGGAGCTCCCCAGCTCCGCCGACGCCTCGGCCAGGAACGCCGCCGTCGCTCGGGACCGCTCCCGGTCCTCGTAGAGCCGGGCCCGGCTGAAGGCGGCGTCGCACTGCCCGGCCAGCGCCCCGAGGAACGCCTCGTCCTCGGGCGGGAACTCCCGCGGCTGGGCGAACCCGAACACCAGGCAACCGACCGGCTCACTGTCCGCCAGCGGGACGACGGCGAAGGCGGCGTCGCCGGTCACCGGGGAGGCGGCGAAGACCGGGTAGCGGCCGTCCCGCTCCGCCGGCGACCGGAGGAATACCGGCCGGGACGTGCGGACGGCTTCGCTGGCCGGCAGTTCGGCGGCGAGCGGGAACCGCCGCCAGTGGGCCATCACCTCGGCGGGATAGTCCACGGCGTCGACGATCTCGAGTTCGTCGCCGACCCGCAGGCACACCGCCGCACTCTGGGCGGCGAGCTCGGCCCGGGCCGTGCCGAGCACGACGGCGGCCACGTCGACCGTCGTCACCGCCCGGGACAGCTCGGCCGTCACCCGCTGGAGCGCGGCCAACCGCGACACCGCCGCCCGCTCCGCCTCGTCGGCCTGGCGGCGATGGACCGACACCGCCACGTGCCCGGCCAGCACCTCGGTCACCGCCAGCTCGGACTCCGAGAACGCGTGGGGCTTGTCGTAGTAGAGCATGAACTTGCCGACGACCCGGCGGTGGTGGAGGAGGGGGACGAAGGCCAGTGCCCCGATGCCCTCGGCCTCGAACACCGGCCAGAACTCGGCCATCGCCGGGTCGGCGAAGACGTCGCCCACGAGGATCGGGGCGGCGCCGGCGTCGTCGGGCGACCAGGGCGTATGCCCCTCCACCGCCCGCCGGTAGTCGTCGGAGAGACCGCGCCAGGCCTTGAACCGCATGACGCCGTCGGCGTCGTAGAGCAGCAGCGCGGCCCGGTCGGCGCCGACGGTGGTGACGACGGCCTCCACCGCCGCCCGGTGGAATCGGGCGGGCGACGCGCCGGACTCGTGGAGCGCGGCCGTCACCTGGAGAACGGCCCGCAGCCCGTCCACCGCCATCAGTTCCACATGAACCACCCGCAGTCAGGGGTGACGGGAGGCGCCCACCCGCAGGCCGACCCGCCCACCGAAGGCTGCCTGCCCAACCCCCTGCAGCGTATTCGCACAGGAATCCCCATGCCAGGGCACCTGATGACCTTCAGGACGGCATGTGCCAGGCTTGGCCGGACATTTCGGTCAATCCACGCAATCCGGACAGCGGTCTCCTCCGTAAGGAAGAGACAGCCATCCCCCCGAAGGTCGAGGAGGTGAGGCCTCTCGCCCACCGTGTCTTTCCGTGGAGCAGGTGAGAACCAGGCTGGGGAGCTTGGGGAGTGCCTTCATGCGAAAGCTCTTCACGATCCTGTCGGCGGTGGCGATCACGATCGGCCTCGGCGTCCCGGCCGGAGCGGCGACACGGTCCTCGGGCCGGACGGCGGACTCCGGCCACTCCAAGGCTCAGCACGGCGACAAGGACCGGGACCGGCATGTCAAACAGGGGGACCATGACGGGGACCGGCATGTCAAACAGGGGGACCATGACCGGGACCGGCATGCCAAGCAGGGGGACCATGACCGGGACCGGCATGTCAACGACCGGGACCATGACGGTGACCGGGACCGGCAGGGGCACGACCGGGACCATGACCGGGACAGGGACCGGCGGGATTTCTCTGGTCGCCGGCACCATCATTCCCACTATCACGACGGTCACTACTACCCCTACTACCCGTATTACGACGACTATTACTACGACCGCTACGACTACGACGGCTATGACGACGGCGGCTACGGCTACGGCTACGGCTACGGCTACGGCGATTGCGACGATGGGCGGCCCCCGGCCGGCGTCGTCGTCATCCGCTGCATCGCCTTCAACCCGCCCCGTATCCACGTCGCCGTGGGCCAAGACGTGGTCTGGTCGTGGCAGGACGGCGGCACGCCCCACACCGTCACCGCCGACGACGGATCGTTCGATTCCGGCCGCCGGACGGGCGGCGACCTGCGGGTCACGTTCAACCACCCCGGCCACTTCACCTACCACTGCCGCGTCCATCCGCGGATGGCCGGCTCGGTCATCGTCGGCTAGGCAGCCCGTTCCTCTGCCTGGCCGGGCCCTCCGCCCGGCCAGGCATTCACGGGATTCTCAGGCTGGACCCGCCATCCGGCTTGACAGGTCATCCCCTCAGAGCCCACGATTCGGACAGATTCACGGTAAGGGCTGGGACGCCAGAAAATTTCCGGTCTATCGCTTTTCCCCGGGGTGCCATTCGGGGCGAGGCGGCCGTGCGCCATTTCGCCGGTGCACGAGCCCGGGAGCGAAGGGCTGGGGAGCGATGGGAGAGATCTGCTGTCGGGCAGGGGGTGGACGGCTGGCCCGCGGCCTCGCCGTGGCCGCGTTGCTGGTCGGGGCGGCCGTCGCCGGCGGGCGGCCGGCGCATTCCGTCGAGGGTCTGTGCAACGGTCAGGAGGCCACCCACCCCTGGCTCAACGCCTCCGGCCAGCGCGGCCCGGCGCTC
>JAICYE010000268.1 GCA_025934385.1 Acidimicrobiia bacterium
CGTCGACCCGGATCGTCTCGCCGTTCATGTAGTCGTTGGTCAGGCACTCGACGACCATCGAGGCGAGCTCCTCGGCCGTCCCGAGCCGGTGGGGGAACAGGACGTTCTCGCCGAGCCGGGCCTTGAAGGCCTCGGCCTTCTCCCCCGTCCCGTAGATCGGCGTGTCGATCAGGCCGGGGGCGATCGTGTTGACCCGCACACCCTGGGCCGACAGGTCCCGGGCGGTGGTCAGCGTCATCCCGATGATCCCGCCCTTGGAGGCCGAGTAGGCGGCCTGGCCGATCTGACCGTCGTAGGCCGCCACCGAGGCGATGTTCACGATGGCCCCGCGGCTGCCGTCGGCGTCGACCGGCTCGGTCCTGGCCATGGCCGCCGCCGCCAGCCGGAGGCAGTTGAACGTGCCGATCAGGTTGACCCGGATGACCTTCTCGAAGTACGGGAGCGGCAGCGGGTTGCCCTCCCGGTCGACCGTGCGGCCGGGGTGGCCGATGCCGGCCGAGTTCACCGCCGCCCGCAGCGGCGCCATCTCCACGGCGGCGTCCACCGCCACCTGCACCTGGTCGGGATCGGCGACGTCGGCCCGTACGTAGAGGCCGCCGAGCTCGGAGGCCATCGCCTCGCCGAGTTCGTCGTTGAGGTCGATCAGCACGCAGCGGGCGCCCCGCTTGGTGAGGACCCGGGCCGAGGCGGCTCCGATCCCGGAGGCACCCCCGGTCACGATGGCGGACGTTCCGGCCAGTTCCATCAAGGTTCCCTTTCGTTCAACACCGCGGCCAGGTTGCCCTCGAGCCGCTGGAGGATCTCCGACAGTTGGCGGCGCTCCGCCCCGCTGATGCCGGTCCACACTCTCTCTCGGATGGCGAGGTCGACGGCGGTGACCTCGTCCACCACCGACGCGGCTCGTTCCGTACTGGTTACCAGCCACACCCGCCGATCGCCGGCATCGGCACTCCGCTTCACGAACCCCTTGCGTTCCAGCGCGTCGACGAGCGCGCCAGTGGCGGCCCGGCCGAGGCCGAGCCCCTCGGCGAGCTGCGTCTGGGTCATGGCCCCGCGGTGGTGGACGTGGGCCAGCAGGTAGGCCTCGGAGATCTTCAGGCCGACCCCGGCCAGACGCGTGTCGTAGGCCCGCCGCAGACTGCGCGACGTCGCCATGATCAGCGACTCCATCGTCCGACGGGGTGGCGCAGCCTGCACGGGCTACGACGCCGTCGTGCGCCGGAGCAGCGTTCCGGTCCCGAGCCCGCCGCCGCAGCACATCGTGACGACGGCGTGCTCGCCACCGCTCCGCTCGAGCTCATGCACGGCCTTGGTGATCAGGATGGCGCCCGTCCCCCCGAGCGGGTGGCCGATGGCGATGGCTCCACCGTTCGGGTTGATCCGGGCGCGGTCGGGCTCGAGCTCCCGCTCCCAGGCCAGGACCACCGAGGCGAAGGCCTCGTTGATCTCGAAGACGTCGATGTCGTCGATCGTGAGCTTGTTGTCGTCGACCAGCTTGCGGGTGGCGGGAATCGGACCGGTGAGCATGAGGACGGGATCCGTGCCGACGAGGCAGACGTCGACGACGGTCGCCTTCGGCGTCAGGCCGAGGGCGTCGGCCTTCTCCCTGGTCATCATCAGCACGGCGCCGGCGCCGTCGGCGATCTGCGACGACGTCCCGGCGGTGTGGACACCGTCCGGCCGCCCGGTCGGCTTCAGCTGCGCCAGCCCCTCGAGTGTCGTCTCCCGCAGGCCCTCGTCGCGCTCCACCCGGTGGGTCGCGCCGGTCGGCTTGCCGGCGTCGTCGACGTCGGGGGCGTCGATGGGCAGGACCTGCGAGGTGTAGCGGCCCTCGGCCCAGGCGGCGGCGGCCCGGTCCTGCGAGAGCTTGCCGAACTCGTCGCATTCGGCCCGGGTGATGCCCCACCGCTCGGCGATGCGCTCCGAGCCCTCGAACTGGGTGGTGAACTCGTGGTGCTGCCAGTACCGCTTGTTGATCGGCTTGCCGAAATTCGGGTCCTTCGTGGTCGCCCCCATCGGAACCCGGCTCATGATCTCCACGCCGCAGGCCACGGCGGCGTCGACCACGCCCGAGGCGATCAGCGAGTAGGCCAGGTTGGTGGCCTGCTGGGAGGAGCCGCACTGCGAGTCGACGGTGGTGGCCGCCACCTCGATCGGTAGTCCGGCTGCGAGCCAGGCGTTACGGGTCACGTTCATGGCCTGCATGCCGGCCTGGCCGACGCAGCCGCCGACGACCTGGCCGACCTCGAGCGGATCGACGCCGGTCCGGATGAACAGGTCCCGCTGGACGGCCCCCAGCAGGTCGATCGAGTGCATGGTGGACAGGCCGCCGTTGCGGCGCCCGATCGGCGTCCGCACGGCCTCGACGATCACGACATCCCGCATGTGGGGCTCCCTTCGGAGAGGTCTCCTGAGGACCTCACGCTGCCATACTGTATGGCACTGAACAAATTGAACAGATCGGGCCCGATCGTCACCGGATCGTCACGCCGCCGACTGTGACGGCTCCGGGGTCTGGGCGAAGAACGGCAGGGACCGTCGTGCCGGTCCCGAAATCGAGCCTCGTGTCCGGCTTCCGGGCCGCCCCCCTCGAAAGGTGCCGATCCCTTTGCGCGCCCCCCGTCCCGTTTGCCGCCTCGCGGTCCTCGTCGCCGCCGGCCTCGTCGTTGTGGGGCTGGCCCCCGCCGTCCCCCCGGCCGGCGCGGCGCCGTCCTCCGGTCCGTCGCTCACGCTGACCGCGGCGGTCGACAGCCCGGTCCACGGTGCGACCGAGTCCGTGACCGCCACGGCCACCGCCGCCGACGGGTCACCCGTTCCCGACGGGACGCTCGTGTCGTTCCAGGTCACCCAGTCCACCCCCTGGACGTTGACGGTCGGGTCCCCGGCTGTCGACCTGGCCGTCGCACCCGGTGGCTCCGGCGGCTGGCTGCTCCGGGCCGACGGCTCGGTGACGCCGCTGGGCGACGCCCCGGCCCTCGGCGATGCCCGGGGCCGGTTGACCTCGCCGGCCGTGGCCCTGGCCGCCACCCCGTCCGGCGCCGGCTACTGGCTGGCCACGGCCGACGGCACCGTCATGGCCTTCGGCGACGCGGCCCGCTACGACGTCGCGACCGGCGGCGCCATGCCCCCGGCGGCACCGGTCGTCGACCTCGTGCCGACCCGCTCCGGGAAGGGCTACTGGCTCCTCACCGCCGGGGGAACCACGATCCCCTTCGGCGACGCGCTGCTCTTCACCCGGTCGAGCGGCCCCAAGGGCAACGGCACCGGCGTGGCCATGGCCGCCACTCCGTCGGGCGCCGGGTACTGGGTCCTGCGGTCCGACGGCGTGGTGGTGGCCTACGGCGACGCCGTGGCGGCCGGCGACCCGTCGGGCAGGGCCACGGCCCAGATCCGGATGGTGGGGTTCGCCGCGACGGCCACCGGCCAGGGCTACCGGGTCGTCTCGAACTACGGCCAGGTCTACGGCTTCGGCGACGCCCTGACCCAGGGCACCTACGCCACCATGCCCGCCTTCGTGGTCGGGATCACTCCCACCGGATCCGGTCAGGGCTACTGGCTGACCGGCCGCGACGGCTACGTCTACCCCTACGGGACCGCCCCCGACATCGGCCGCCCCGGCTACTCCGTTCCGACGGCGGGCGGACGGGCCACGCTGCAGCTCTCGTCGTCGGCGCCGACGACCAGCACGGTCGACGCCAGCGTGCCCGACGACGCCGGCGGGCGCCTGGGCACCGGGATCACCGTACGGTGGCGCAGCGGCCCGCCGGCCGCCATCAGCCTGTCCCCGCCCGCTCCCGTCAGCAACGTCGGCAACCCGGTGAACCTCACCGCCACCGTGAGCGACGCCCAGGGATTCCCGGTCGACGACGGCACCCCCGTGGCCTTCAGCGCCGGCGGCACCGGCGGCGAGTCGCCGCCGTCCGGGTCGTCGGCCACGGCGGGCGGGAGGACGGCCGTCCCGCTGACCTCGACCAGCCCGGGCCGGTCGACGGTCACCGTCACCGCCGGCGCCGCCACAGCCACCACGTCGATCACCTGGCAGCCGGTCGATCTCCGCCTCTCACTCATCGGGCCGGCCTCGACGACCTCGCTCGGCAGCCCGCTCATGTTCAGCGCCGAGGTCGACATCGCCGGCGGCGTGCCGACCCCGGCCACGCTGACGCTCACGCTCCCGCCCGACACGCCGGCCACGCTCGACCACGGGGCCTGGACCTGCGCCAGCGGGTCCGGAACGTTCTCCTGCCGGGGCACCGTGATCCCCAACCGGTTCAGCCTGCTCCCGTTCCAGATCCGGCCAGCGGCCACCGGGACGGTCACGGTGACCGGCACGGTGACGCCCGACGCCGGCCCGGACGACCCGTCGAACGACACGGCCACC
>JAICYE010000394.1 GCA_025934385.1 Acidimicrobiia bacterium
AGATGGTCGACCGGCTGACGGCCGTGCTGGAGGCGGCGGTGGCCGCCGAACTGCTCCGGCCCGAGACCGACTGCCCGGCGGTGGCCACCTCGCTGATCCTGCTGTCCCACGGCTGGGTGCTGAAGGGCTACCTGCTGCGCAAGGGCCGCACGCCGGCGTCCTACGCCACCAACCTGGTGGAGACGGCCGTCAATGGCTGGGCCACCGCCGCCGGCCGCAAAGCCTGGGAACGACGCCGGAGCTGACATCGGGGCTGACATCGGCGGTCCCCTTGTGATTGAATGGTCAGTCAGAAGGGGGTGCCGTGAGCGACGACAACCGAGCCACCATCGCCTACGTCTCCGATCCCGGCCAGGCGGTCGAGCTGGCCGGCGCCGCCCGCATTGCGGAGTCGGCCGTCGACAAGATCCTGATCGACGACGGCGAGGACACGCTCGACCAGCTGCAGGACGCCGTCTACGCCGGCTCCGTCGGGCGGGTGCTGATCCCCTCGCTGTCGATCCTGGGTCCCGACCTCATGGCCCAGGAGGCCATCCTGGCCAGCTGGGTGGAGCGGTCGATCGCCGTGTTCTGCCGCGACGAGCCCGACCTCGGCGTCGATGACCCCGAGCGGCGCCGGATCCGCAGCGTCCTCGGCGAGCTCGAGGAGTACGGCAAGATCCCCTGGGTCCCGTGAGGAGCGCATGACGATGACCACGCCGCCGCCCGCACCGGGCGCCACGCTCGAGCCGATCACCCGGGGGCCGATCAGCCGGTCGCAGATCGCCCGGTTTGCCGCCGCCACCGGCGACTTCAACCCCATCCACACCGACGAGGCCTTCGCCCAGAAGGTGGGGTTCCCGTCGGTCATCGCCCACGGCCCGCTGACGCTGGCCTTCCTGACCCAGGCCCTCGGCCACAACTTCGGCGCCGGGCGGGTGCGGACGGTGGCGGCGCAGTTCCGGGCGCCGATCCTGCCCGGCGACACGCTCCGGGTCGAGGGCACGGTGACCGAGGTGGGAGGCGGACGGGTCAGCTGCGAGCTCCGGGTCGTCCGGGGCGAGGACGACGTCGTCGCCACCGGCACCGGTTCGGCCGAGATCGGATAGGGGGAGCCGTGCGCGACGACCTGCCGGGGCGGGAGATCGAACCGTTCGAGGTGACGATCGAGGCGCCGCTCAACCAGTACTTCCTCGCCGCCACCGGGGAGGAGCAGCCCTACTACCTGGAGGGCAAGGCCGCCCCGCCGACCTGCCTCTTCGGCCCGGCCCGGCCGGGCTACCCCGACCCGCTGGACTTCATGGGCACGTCGTTCGACAAGGCCGTGATGGGGGGCGCCGCCTACGAGATCGAGCGGCCGCCGCTGGTGGGGGAGACGCTCGTCTGCCGGGGCCGGGTGAGCGACGTGAAGGTCAAGGAGACGCCGAAGGGAAACATGACCTTCGCCACCTTGGAGGCGACGTTCACCGACGCCAGCGGCGCCGTCGTCGTCACCGAGCGGCTCACGTTCATCGAGCGGCCCTGAGGCGGCGGAAGCGGTGAAGGTCCACATCGACCGGGATTCCTGCAGCGGGACGGGCACCTGCGTCCGCCTCGTGCCGGCGATGCTCCGGATGGTGAAGGATGGGCTCGACACCTACGCCGAGGCCGTCCCCGGCGGCGAGGCGACCGAGGAGCAATTGTGGGAGGCGGCCGAGGCCTGCCCCTGGGCGGCGATCATCCTGGAGTCGGACGACGGGCGGGTGCTGTATCCGTGACGACCAGAGGAGGCCAGCGATGGCGGTGACCCCGGCAGCGACCGATCTCGGCCCGCCGGAGGGCCTGTGGTTCGGCTGCGAGCTCGAGGCGCGGGGCGTCGACGGGTTCGACGAGGGCGACGACCTGCCCGACGAGTACCGGGAGCTGATCACCCAGGTGGTGATGGTCCAGGCCGACCTCGAGAGCGAGCTCGTCTTCGACTCTTCGCTGCTGCGCCACAACATCCTGGCCGCCCCCGATCCCCGGAGCCGGATGCGGATGGCCAAGTTCTTCGCCGAGGAGGTCCGCCACGGCTACACGTTCTGGGCGATCGCCAAGGGCCTCGGTGTCGAGCTCACCGGCCGCTACTTCCGGGAGGCCAAGCGCAAGCGGCAGGAGGCGTTCGATCACATCGGGGCGGTGTCCGACTGGACGGAGCTGGCCGTGGTCAACACGCTCACCGACCGCATGGGTGTGTTCGTGTTCAAGGACATGTCCGACTGCTCCTACCGGCCCTGGGCCAAGGTCTCGCTCGACGTCGCCCGCGACGAGGTCGGCCACACCGCCCTCGGCTACGCCAACCTCCGGGAGTCGATCGAGCGGCGGGGCGAGGGACCCGCGGCCCAGCGATGGCTGGAGAAGTGGTACCCGATGACGCTCGACATGTTCGGCCGGTCCGACTCCACCCGGCAGTGGCGCTACGTCGCCTGGGGCATCAAGCGCTCCGGCAACGAGGAGCTGCGCCGGCGGTTCGTGGCCGAGGTCGACCCATTGCTGTGCCAGCTCGGGCTCGAGCCGCCCGACCACCTCTTCAACCGACACTTCCTGTGATGGGGGCGCCGTGAGCACGACGACGATCAGCTGGGGCGACCTCGAGGGGCTGGTCGACGCCCTCCGGGCCGCCCATCCCCGGGTCGACCCCCGGGCCCTCGACGATGCCGGGCTGGCCGCCCTCGTAGAGGGGCTCGACGGGTTCGACGCCGCCTCCGGGCCCGAGGCCCGGCCGGGCGACTACGAGGCGCTGCGGGCCATGTGGCACTGGGGTGCGTGAGTGGGGGCGGCGGCGCTCGACCCGATGACGCTGGATCGTTCGATGCCGGCCGGCCTCGACGAGGCCTGGATCCGGGCCGTGCTGTTCGACCACGCCATCGACGACTGGGTCGACCTCGGGCCCGATCCGATCCGGCGCCGGCACGTCGGCCAGATCTACGCCGACCACGTCGGCGCGGCCTACGCCGCCTGGAAGTGGCGCTGCGACCGGAAGGGCGCGGACGTCGACGCGCCGCCGTCCGCCGACGCGCCCGTCCCCGAAGCACTGGCCCTCGAGGTGGCCGCGGTCGCCTGGACGGAGCTGATGGCCGCGCTGTTCATTGTCGGGCGGGCCCAG
>JAICYE010000236.1 GCA_025934385.1 Acidimicrobiia bacterium
CCGCGCTCGGCCGGATCGCCCGTCACTCCCGGTACCTCGCCGAGGTCGACGACGACGGGATCATCACCCTCACCCCCGCAGCCGTGGTCCCGGCGCTGGAGGCCACGCTGATCTCCCGCCGGCCCGATCTGTTGCGACCGGCTGACCGTTCCAAGCTGGTGCCGGTCAAGGCCGACCGCCGGCATGGCGGCTGAACTCCAGGCCACCGACGAAGCCGCCGCCGCCCTCGAAACGCTCCGGGCCGACGCCACCCGTCCGAAACTCCGGGCCGCCGTCGAGAGCGCCCTCGCACGACTCGAAGACGACCCGGGCCAGGAAGCCAACCGGAGGATCCGCTTCTCGGTCCCGTTCATGTGGGGCATCAGGGTTCGGGGCGAAGAGGACTGGATCCTTCTCTGGGAGACCGATCCCGACGACAGTCTCGTCGTCGTCATCAAGTACCTCGGCCCGGCGTCGTTCCTCTAGGCGGCGTAGACGC
This sequence comes from Acidimicrobiia bacterium, assembly GCA_025934385.1. The sequence goes on from JAICYE010000236.1 coordinate 479, forward strand.
CGGCGGCGAACAGCGCCACCCAGATCAGGCCGAGCACCTGGAGGGTCCGGTCGCCGAGCACGACCTCCTCGGGGGCGCCGCCCCGGCCGGCGTCGAGGAGGAGGGCGTAGCGGAGGATGGCCATCACGAAGGGGATGATCGACAGCTGGAACAGCACCGGGTCGCCGGCCAGCTTGGCCTTCTCGAAGGCCCACAGGCAGTAGGCGGTGATGGTGACGCCCGACGACACCGCCCGGACGTAGCTGAGGAAGCCCAGCGAGTACTCCTCCAGCGTGGCCCGGTGGGCGCCCCGCCCTTCCCGCAGGTCGAGGTGCTCGGCGTGGCGCTTGCCCGCCACCATGAACAGCGACCCGAACGACGCCACGATGAGGAACCAGTTGGAGATGACGACGTGGGCGGCGACGCCACCGGAGATGGCCCGCAGGACGAAGCCCGACGCCACCGCCGCCAGGTCGATGATGGCCATCTCCTTGAGCCACAGGCTGTAGGACAGCGTGATCACGGCGTAGAGGACGAGGAACCCGCTCACGCCGGGGGCGCCCCAGGCGGCGGGCGCTCCGGCCCCGACGGCGAGGAGGCCGAGCCCGACGGCCTTGGCCGTGCCGATCGGGACCACGCCCGATGCCACCGCCCGGAGCCGCTTGCGGGGATGGAGGCGGTCGGCCTCGGCGTCGAGGGCGTCGTTGACCAGGTAGGTGCCGGACGAGACGAGGCACCAGGCGGCGAAGGCCCCGAGGACCGGCGCCAGCCGGTGGGGCGTGAGCGAAATGCCGGCCGCGCCCGGAGCGGCGAAGACGAGGACGTTCTTGATCCACTGCCGGGGACGGGCCGCCCGCAGGAGGCCGCCGGGCAGGGTGAACTTCCACCCGGTCTGGACGGCGGGCGCCGGGGCCGGGCCCGGCGGGGCGGCGACCCCGGTCGGTTCGACGACTGGCGGGGTGACGGCCGGTTCGACGACGGGAGGGACGTCGGTGGAGAGGTCGGCGTCGCTGCTCATGGCTCGATCGGCAGCTGGTGGCTGGCCTCGACGAGCTCCTCGACCTCGTGGGTGCCGGCGATGCCGCTGGCCAGCAACCGCTGCACCGCCCAGGCCATGGCGATGGCCGAGGCCACCGACCCGGCCAGGAAGCCCTGCTCGACCCGGGGGAGCAGATCGTGGGACAGGGCGGTGACGATCACGAAGACCACCAGCCCGACGGCCCAGCCGACGACCACCCGGGGATAGTGCTTGAGGGCGATGAGGGCCTGGGCCAGGGCCAGGGCGAACATGTAGACGGCGCTGGCGGCGGCCAGGTAGCCGAGGTCGGTGTGGCCCAGGCGGAAGTCGGCGCCGAACATCGTCGTGACCACGAACGGCCCGATGGCGAAGGCGACGACGGTGGCCAGCACGCCGATGGCCACCACCACGAGGAGCAGCCGCTTCAGCCCGGTGCGGAAGTCGGCGTGGCGGCCGGCGCCGGCCAGGTGGGCCAGCTTCGGCAGCAGCGCCGCCTGCACCGCCTGGAACATGAACAGCGGGATCCGGGCGATGATCAACCCGTTGAGGAACCGGCCGGCGACGCCGTGCTTGCCCCTCTGCTCGGCGTCGGCCAGGATCTGGACGGCGAACACCCCGGCGTTCACCAGCAGCTGGGCCATCACCGACCCGGCCAGCAGGTAGCCGAGGGCGCTGGACAGCTCCGACCAGGGGGCGTCGGGCCCCGGCTTGACCAGGTTGCGTTCCTTGCGCACCCCGAGCAGCGTGGCGGCGATGGGCGACAGGCCGATGATGACGCCGTAGGGCCCGACGGTGTCGACGCCGACGACGGCCAGGCCGGCGCAGGCCACCATCCGCAGGAGGGCCTCGGAGCCGAGGATGATGCCGTAGGAGCCGAACCGGGCGTTGCCCGACAGCACGCCCCGCACCAGGAACTCCACGTAGTACCCGGCCAGCGCCACCATCAGCGCCACCAGCAGCAGGACCTTGTGGTCGAAGAGGCTGCCGAGCGACAGCGGCCCGGTCACGCCGGTGAGGGCGATGAGGACGGCAGCGGCCACGCCACCGGCCAGCGCCGCCCGGTGGATGAGCGGCCCGCCGCCGAACCCCCGGGCCCGCCGGGACGACAGCGCCCGTCCGACCTCCTGCTCCAGCGGGAGGAACACGCCGGGGCACACGACGTAGGTCAGCGCCCACAGCACCCCGAGCGGGGCGTAGCGCTCCGGGCCGAGCGCCCGGGCGGCGATGGCCAGGAACCCGTACGACGTGACGCCGCTCACGATGAGCCCGGCGCCCACGGCCAGCGTCCCCTCCGGGAGGGGATTGCTCCGCCCCTCCAGCAGCTTCCTGGGATCCATCGGGGGTGAGCCTAAACCGTGGTCGCCGCCGGACCGGTGACGGTGACCCAGCCGTGCATCAGGAACGCCGGATTTCGCAACGCCGCATCTCGGACCGTCGGCTCAGGAACGCTGCCAGTCCTTCCAGACCGGGTCGTAGCCCGCCCGGCGGAGGACGGCGGCCACTTCGGACGGGCTGCGCTCGTCGGCCACGGCGAACTGCGGCTCGGCGTCGGACGGGCCGGTGTAGCCCCCCGGTTCGGTGTGCGATCCGGCCGAGAGCTGGGTGATGCCGAGGGGGACGACGGCGTCGCGGAAGGCCGGCGACTCCCTCGTCGACAGGACGATTCCCACGTCGGGTAACAGCAGCCGCAGGGCACACAGGAGTTGTACGAACCGGCGGTCGTCGAGGGCGCCGGGCGGCGGGCCGGGGACGCCGGCGCAGGGCCGCAGCCGGGGCATCGCCACCGTGACCTCCGCCCGCCACCAGCGCCGCAGCAGCGCCCGGGCGTGGGCCGCCACCGCCAGCGCCTCGGCCCGCCAGTCGTCGTGGAGGCCGAACAGGGCGCCGAGCCCGAGGCGGCGCATGCCGGCCTCGGCGCCCCGGTCGGGGGCGGCGAGGCGCCAGTCGAAGTTGCGCTTCTTGCCGAGCCGGTGGACGGCGGCGTAGCTGGCCCGGTCGTAGGTCTCCTGGTAGACGACGAGCCCGTCGGCACCGGCGGCCACGAGATCCCGGTAGGTGGCGGTGTCCCACACCTGCACCTCGAGCGACACCTGGGGCACGATCGGGGCGAGGGCGGCGACGCAGTCCCGCAGGTAGGCCTTCGACACGATCCGGGCGTGCTCGCCGGCCACCAGGAGGACGTGCCGGAACCCCCGGTCGGCCAGGGCCCGGCCCTCGGCGGCGACCTCGTCGGGGCTGAGGGTGCGGCGGGCGATGTCGTTGCCGGCGGAGAAGCCGCAGTAGGTGCAGACGCTGACGCACTCGTTGGAGAGGTAGAGCGGGGCGAAGAGATGCATGGTCCGCCCGAAGCGGCGCAGGGTGGTGCGCCGGGCCAGCGCCGCCATCGCCTCGAGCCGGTCGGGCTCGGCCGCCCGGTCCGACAGCAGCGCGGCGAAGTCGGCCAGGTCGCGGCGCTCCCGCCCGAGGGCCCGGTCGACGTCGGCGGCGGTGGCACCGGCGGCGTGGGCCCGCAGCCCGGCCAGGTCGACGGCCTCGAGGTCGGCGGCGGCCGTGCCATCGGGCGGCCCGTCCGGCCGGGTGGACAGGGCGATTCCCGTCGTGCTCACGGCCGGGCCGGCGTCGGCGTGACAGGGTCCTCGTCCGGACGTTGGGACACTTGTCGGGCCCGGGCCCCTACATGTGTCCAAACCTCCCGGTCAGGGGCCGGCGGGACCGTCCCCAGGAAGCCGGTGAGGGGCGACGAGGCGTCGGCGGACGGGCGGGCGGCGGCGAGCCCGGCCCGCCAGCCGGCCCGGCCGGCCTCGACCGCCAGGCGGAAGGCGGCGGCCATGGCCACCGGGTCGGCGGCGGTGCCGATGGCGGTGTTGACGAGGACGGCGTCGGCGCCGAGCTCCATGGCCTCGGCGGCGTGCGACGGTGCGCCGATGCCGGCGTCGACCACCACCGGCACCAGGGCCTGCTCGACGATGATCTCGATGGCCGCCCTCGTCTTCAGCCCCTGGTTCGAGCCGATCCAGGAACCGAGCGGCATGACCGTGGCGCAGCCCGCCTCCTCGAGGTGCCGGCACAGCACCGGGTCGGCGGAGCAGTACGGCAGCACAGTGAACCCGTCGGCCACCAGCCGCTCGGACGCCCGCAGCGTCTCGATCGGGTCGGGCGCGAGCGTCCGCGGGTCGGGCGTCACCTCGAGCTTGACCAGCTCGGCGCCGGTCGCGGCCCGCCCCAGTCGGGCGAGCCGCACCGCCTCGTCGGCGTCGACCGCGCCGGAGGTGTTCGGCAGCAGCGTCATCGACGGCGGGACGAACGCCAGCACGTCGTCCTCCGGGCGGGTCAGGTCGACCCGGCGCAGCGCCA
>JAICYE010000508.1 GCA_025934385.1 Acidimicrobiia bacterium
GCCCCGTAGACGGCGGCGCGGGGGCTACGTCGGGCCGGCCGCTTCCTCCGCTTCGATCTCGGCGATCTGGCCGACGCGGCGGGCGTGGCGCCCGCCCTCGAAGCCGGTGGCCAGGAACTCGTCGACGATGGCGACGGCCAGGCCTTCGCCGAGGATGCGGCCGCCGAGGCCGAGGACGTTGGCGTCGTTGTGCTGGCGGGCCAGGCGAGCGGTGTACTCGTCGTGGCAGAGGGCGGCCCGCACCCCCCGCACCTTGTTGGCGGCCATGGTCTCGCCCTGCCCGCTCCCGCCGAGCACGATGGCGAAGTCGGCCCGGCCGGCCACCACGGCCCGCCCGGCGGCGGCACAGATCGGGGGATAGTCGACCGGCTCCTCGGAGTGCGTGCCGAGGTCGTCGAGCTCGTGGCCGGCGCCCTTCAGATAGGCGATCAGCGCCTCCTTGAGGCGGAAGCCGGCGTGGTCGGAGGCGATGGTGATGCGGGCCATGCGGGCAGACTACGGCGCTTGCTCGGGGCGAGTCGGCATGCGGCGCAGCACCGCTCCCAGCCAAGCGGCGAGCGCCACGCTCGTCGCTACCGCCAGCCCGGCCCAGGCCGCCGTGGGCACGGCCGCCAGGAGCCGCACGAGCGCCACGGCGCCGAAGAAGGCGCCGGCGAACAGCGCCGCCGCCAGCGGCACGACGAGGAAGACGAGGACGAAGGCGATCGGGCCCACGACGGGCTACCCGGTGGCGCCGGCGCCGGCGCCGGTGGCCGGGCCGGCCGCCAGCCGGGCGACGAGGGCCCGGGCGATCTCCTCGACCGGCAGGACGGCATCGGTGGCCCCGCTCACCAGCGCCTGCCGGGGCATGCCGTAGACCGTCGAGGTGGCCTCGTCCTGGGCGATGGCCAGGCCACCGGCCCGGCGCAGGGCGAGCAGCCCGTCGGCGCCGTCGCGGCCCATGCCGGTCAACACGACGCCGGCCGCCCCCGGCCCGAACACCGCCGCCGCCGTCCGGAACAGGTGGTTGGCGGACGGCCGGTAGCCGTCGATCGGCCCGCCGGGGGACACCGTCAGCCGGGGCCCGGCAGCGACACCGAGGTGCCGATCGGCGGGAGAGACGTGGACGCGCCCGCCCCGGAGCGCCTGCCCGTCCTGGGCGAGGGCGACGGGGAGGGCGCAGCACTCGTCGAGATACCGGGCGAGCCCCACGTCGAAGCCGGCGCCGATGTGCTGCACCACGAGGACCGGCACGGACCATCCGGCCGGGAGCATCCGGAGCACCTGGGCCACGGCCGGGGGGCCGCCCGTCGAGGCGGCGATGGCCACGACCCGCAGCGGACCGGTGGGGCGGACGGCCGGCGCCGCAGCCGGCGTCGACGCCGATCCGTCCGCCGTTCGAAACCAGCTGCGACGGACCAGCTTCACGCCGGCCATCAGCTTCACCGTGGCCACCAGTTCGGCGGCCTCCCGGGCGAAGGCCGGGGACCCGGGGCCGCCGGGCTTCGCCAGCAGCGTGACGGCGCCCGCCTCCAGCGCCCGGAACGAGTTCCCGAGGTCGGGGACCAACACGCCGCTCACGAGGACGATGGGCCGGGGCGCCTGGGCCATGATCCGCCGGGTGGCCTCGAGGCCGTCGAGTCCGGGCATGTCGACGTCCATCGTGATGACGTCGGGTTCGAGCCGGTCGGCCAGGTCGACCGCCTCCAGCCCGTCGGTGGCCTGGCCGATCACGTCGAGGTCGGGGTCGGCGTCGAGGATGCCGCGGATCAGCGCCCGGCCCGAAGCGGAGTCGTCGGCCACCAGCACCCGCAGTCGGTTCAGAGCAGCCTCCGCAGCGTCGCCAGGAGCGTCTCCTGGTCGAATTCCCCTTTCACGATATAGGCGTCGGCTCCCACCGCCACGCCCCGCTCCCGGTCGGAGCGGGAGCCGAGCGCCGTCACCAGCACCACCGGCAGGTCCCGGAACCGGGCGTCGGCCCGCAGCCGTTCGCAGAGGGAGAAGCCGTCGAGGACGGGCATCTGCACGTCGCTCACCACCGCGTCGCACCCGCCGGCCTGGACCAGCACCAGTGCCTGGGCGCCGTCGGCGGCGGTGCGGACCTCGTAGCCCGCCGATTCCAGGATCACCCGCTCCAGCGTGCGGGTGGTGACCGAATCGTCGGCGACGAGGACGACCTTGGGCGCATCCGCCGGGCCCGGCGCGGCGGCATCGCCGGACGGGCCGGCGCGCTCCGCGGCGCGATGGCCGAGCGCCGCCCGGA
>JAICYE010000149.1 GCA_025934385.1 Acidimicrobiia bacterium
CCCTGCGGGGTGCATATGTACCTCGGCAAGGGCAAGGTGTTGAAGAAGCTCCACAGCCCGACGATGATGCACACCGACATCTAGCCGCTGAAGCCTGAACGACATGTGCGATCGCAGGGGGGCCCGCCGGGGTCCCCCTGCATCGCCTCGGGGGGAAGATGGCGCAGGATCTGCATGAGGTCGGTGTCCGGGTGGAGCAGTTGCTGGCCGAAATGCGGGCGGCACCCGATCCGGCGCTCTTCGAACGGGCCGAGCAGCTGGTCAGCCTCCTCGTCGAGTTCTACGGCGCCGGCCTGGAGCGGATCCTGGCCCTCGTCGCCCGGGAGCCGTCGGGCGACCTGATCGTCCGCCGCCTGGCTCAGGACGACCTGCTGTCGGGCCTGCTGGTGTTGCACGGGCTGCACCCGGTGCCGGTCGAGGACCGCGTCGGCGAGGCGCTCGAGGGCCTGCGGCGGGAGCTCGGCGCCACCCGGGCGACGCTGCGGGAGATCGACGAGACCGGCGTCGCCCACTGCGAGCTCGTGGTCGGCGGCTGCGGCAGCGCGCCCCTGGACATGGCCCGGAAGGCCGTCGAGCAGGCCGTGCTCGATGCCGCCCCCGAGGTGGTCGCCGTCGACTTCGGGGCGCCGCCGGCCGGGCCGGGGGCCGCGCCGATGGCGGCGGGGCCCGTCCCCGTCCAGATCGGCCGGACCCGCAGCCGGCCGGACACCGGCACCCGCTCGGAGGCGCCGACCCGCATCCCCGTCGAGATCGAGCGCCGGTTCGCCAAGCCCGCCTCCCACGCCCCCGGGGAGCGCTGCGAGCTGTGCAACGAGGCGATCCCGGCGGAGCACCCCCACGTCGTCAACCTCGAGAGCCGGGCGCTCCAGTGCACCTGCCGGCCTTGTTACATGCTGTTTACCGAGCGGGGCGCCGGCGGGGGTAGATACGCATCGGTGCCCGACCGCTATCTCCACGACCGCGACTTCACGCTGACCGACGCCCAGTGGGACCAGTTCCAGATCCCCGTGCGGATGGCCTTCTTCTTCGTGAACTCCGTCCTGGAGCGGACCGTCGCCTTCTACCCCAGCCCGGCGGGGGCCACGGAGTCGTTGCTCCCGGCCGAGACCTGGGGCGACATCATGGCCGCCAACCCGCTGTTCGCCACCATCGAGCCCGACGTCGAGGCCCTGCTCGTCTACCGGCGGGACGCCGCCTACGAGTGCTTCCTCGTCCCCATCGACGCCTGCTACGAACTCGTCGGCCACGTCCGGAAGAATTGGAAGGGCTTCGACGGCGGCGAGGAGGCCTGGACGGCGATCGACGGGTTCTTCGACGGCCTCCGAACGCGGAGTCAGTCGGCGGTCGGCTCGTGAGCGAGCTGGTCTTCGACTGCACCGGCGCTCGGTCCGACGCCTACGCCATCGCCCCCACGCTGGTGTTCCGGCTCCGCATCGCCGAGACCACCGGCCAGCCGATCGGCGGCATCGCCCTGCGGGCCCAGCTCCGCATCGAACCGCTCAAGCGGCGCTACTCCGACGCCGAGGCCGAGCGCATCGGCGACCTGTTCGGCGAGCGACCCCGCTGGGGCGACACGATGAAGCCGCTGCAGTTCGCCACCGTGGCCCAGATGGTGCCGGCCTTCTCCGGTTCGGTCGACGTCGACGTACCGGTGCCGCTCACCTACGACTTCGACGTGGCCACGGCCAAGTACTTCCACGGCCTGGAAGACGGCGAGATCCCGTTCATCCTGCTGTTCTCGGGCACGACGTTCCTCGACGCCGGAGGGACGCTGTCGATCGAGCAGATCCCCTGGCACAAGGAGACGTCGTACCGGTTGCCGGTGGCGGTGTGGCGGGAGGCGATGGACCAGCACTTCCCCAACAGCGCCTGGGTCCGGCTGCGCCGCGACACGCTCGACGACCTGCAGCGCTTCAAGTCCCGCCTCACGCTGCCGACGTGGGACGACACGATCGAGGCGCTGCTGCGCCTGGCCGAGGCGTCATGAGCGTCGAGGCCGCCCGCCGGGTCGCCGACACCGTCCTCTACGAGGGCTACATCCTCTATCCCTACCGGGCGTCCCACGGCAAGAACGCCTCCGGCGTCCGCTGGCAGTTCGGCGTGCTGGTGCCGCAGCGCCACGCCGAGGCCCACCCGCTCCCGACCGGGGCCCTCCCGGAGACCGGAACGGTGTCGGGCGCCATCGAGACGTGGTGCCAGCAGACGGAGTGCATCGTCGAGCCGGCCGACGGCGCGGCCGTCGACATCCGGCTCCGGTTTCTCCACCTCCAGGCCCGGCAGGTGGAAGCGGTGGCCGCCGACGGGTCGTCCACTCCGGTGGAGTCGTTGACGGTGGACGGGCGCCGCCACGTCACGTGGGACGAGGGCGTCGAGACCGAGGTGCCGTTCACCGTGGCCCTGACCGACGTCCTGGCCGAGGAGCGATCGTTCCCGGTCGAGCGTCCGGCCGGCGAGGACGTCGAGGAGCTCGACGGCGGACGGGTGACGCGCCGCCGGGAGGCGCTGTCGCTGCGGCTGCTCGTGGCGGCCGAGCCGCTGCCGGGCCCCTACGGCATCGTCCGACTGCGGGTACGGACGGAGAACCTCACCGACTGGGCCGGCGACCCGCTGCGGCGGGACGCCGTCCTGCGGCGCAGCCCCGTCGCCACCCATCTCATCCTGGGCGCTACACCGGGCACCCGGTTCGTGTCGCCGCTCGACCCGCCGGAGTGGGCCCGGCCGGCGGTGGCGTCGTGCACGAACCTGGCCACCTGGCCAGTCCTCGTCGGCGAGGAAGGCGACGCCGACGTGGTGCTCTCGGCGCCGATGGTCCTCCCCGACCACCCGGAGATCGCCCCCGAGAGCCCGATGGACCTGTTCGACGGCACCGAGAACGACGAGCTGCTGTCGCTGCGGATCCTGACCCTGACGGACGAGGAGAAGGCTGAGGCCCGGGCCACCGACCCCCGGGCCGCGGCCATCGTGGACCACGTCGACCACCTCCCGACCGAGATGCAGGAACGGCTGCACGGCGCCATCCGCTCGTTGCGGCAGTTGCCGGCCCGCGGCGCACCGCAGGAGCCCCCGGCCGCCGACCCGTTCCCCGAGATCTGGACCGACGTGTCGGGTGCGCTGAAGCGTCCGCCGCCGATCTTCGATCCCGACGTCGACGCCTCCTACTCCCCCGACAGCGACACCGTCGAGATCGACGGGCGGCGCGTCGGTCGCGGCAGCCGCGTCGTGCTCCGGCCGGCGGCGGGCCGATCCGACGCCCAGGACATGTTCCTGGCCGGACGCCCGGCGACGGTCCAGGCCGTGCTCTTCGACGCCGACGAAGACCCGCACCTCGCCGTCACGCTCGACGACGATCCCGGCGCCGAGCTTCAGGTCGCCCACGGCCGGTACCGCTACTTCCGGATCGACGAGGTGGAGCCATGATCCTCGTGGCTGGGATCGGCAACATCTTCCAGAACGACGACGGCTTCGGTTCGGAGGTCGCCCGGCTCCTGCTGACCGGCCCGCCGCCCCCCGACGGCGTGAAGATCGTCGACTACGGCATCCGGGGTGTGCACCTCGCCTACGAACTGCTCGACGGCTACGACGCCGCCATCCTCGTCGACGCCACGTCCCAGGGCGGCGAACCCGGGACGGTCTACGTGATCGAACCCGACGTCGACGCCATCGAGTCGGAGACCGGGCTGGCCGAGGCGGGGATCGTCGACGCCCACGGCATGGACCCGGCGTCGGTGCTGGCGCTGCTCCGCTCCCTCGGCGGGCGCATCGGCCGCCTCCTCGTCGTCGGCTGCGAGCCGGCCGACGTCGACGACGGGATCGGCCTCTCCGAACCCGTGGCCGGCGCGCTCGAGGAGGCCTGCCGGGTCGTGCGCCACCTGATCGACCAGGAGTTGTCCCGTCTGCAGTCATCCAGAAAGGAAACCCACGCATGATTCGTCGTCTGCTGACGAGCGCCGTGCTGCTGGTGGTTGCGGCCGCCGTCGTCCAGTCCCTGCCCGACATCGCCAAGTACCTCAAGCTCCGAGACATGTAGGAGTGGCCACATTCCGCATCGATCCCGGCCGGTCCCGCGTCTGGATCGAGGCGCGTTCGAGCATGCATCCGATCAACGGTGAGGCGGAGGGGCTCGAGGGCTTGATCGAAGCCCAGGTGACCGACGGCCGCATCGACCTCTCCGGCATGCCGAGCATCAAAATCGAGTTGCCCGTCGAGAACCTCCGCTCGGGCAAGAGGCTCGAGGACGCCGAGATGATGCGGCGGATCGACGCCCGGCGTTTTCCCCGCATCCGGGGGGAGACGACGGAGCTCAAGGAGACCAACGGCGGGTACCGGGCGCGGGGCGACCTGACATTCCACGGTGTGACGCGCCAGGTCGAGGGCGAGGTGACGATCTCCGCCCCCGACGAGCGCTCGCTCGTCATCGAGGGGGAGCAGGTCTTCGACATCCGCGACTTCGGCGTCGAACCGCCCAAGATCCTGATGCTGAAGGTCCACCCCGACGTGCGGGTGCGCGTCAAGGTGGTGGCGGAGCAGGAGAGTTGACAACCAGGCGAGTGAGGGGGGCGTTCTCATGATGACGTTGGTCGGGTTCGCGATCGGCTATGCGGTCGGCGTGCAGCACGGCAAGGAGGGGATGGCGAAGCTCATCGACTCCTGGCAGGAGATCCGCGGCTCGGAGGAGTTCGCGGCGGCGATGGAGTCCGGAAAGGAGATGGTCGTGGGCCTCCTCAAGCAGGCCTTCGAGACGGGCACCGGCATGGTCACCGGCGAGGTCAAGAGCGCCGTCAACCGGCGCCTGCGGGTCGCCTGATGTGCCTGGGCATCCCGGGCGAGGTGGTGGAGCTCTATCCCGACCGGCCCGACCTGGCCAAGGTCGACGTGAGCGGGGTACGGCGGGCGATCAACATCGGCCTGTTGGAAGGGGAGGAGATCGGGCCGGGCGACTGGGTGTTGATCCACGTCGGCTTCGCCCTGTCGAAGATCGACGAGGAGGAGGCGGCCGCCGCGCTGGCGTTCCTGGAGGGGATCGGCCAGGCCTACGACGAGGAGCTGGCGGCGCTGGCGCAGTCCCGGATCGACTGAGGAGCCGGGTCTCCAGGATCTGAGGAAGGAGGCGGGGATGCGTTTCGTGGACGAGTTCCGGGACGCCGAGACGGCCCGGGCGCTGGCCGCCCGGATCGCCTCGCTGTGCGAGCCGGGCCGGCACTACAAGTTCATGGAGGTGTGCGGGGGCCACACGCACACCATCTACAAGCACGGCCTCGAGGACTACCTGCCGGAGGCGGTGTCGCTCGTCCACGGCCCGGGTTGTCCGGTGTGCGTGATCCCCATGGGCCGCCTCGACGACGCCATCGCCATCGCCGAGCGACCCGGCGTCATCATGACGACCTTCGGCGACATGATGCGCGTCCCCGGCGGGCGCGGGTCGTTCTTCGACTCCAAGGCCAACGGCGCCGACATCCGCATGGTGTACTCGCCGCTCGACTCGCTGAAGATCGCCCGGCAGAACCCCGACAAGCAGGTCGTGTTCATGGCGATCGGCTTCGAGACGACCGCGCCGAGCACGGCGATGACCGTGCTCCGGGCCAAGGCCGAAGGGATCGACAACTTCTCGATCTTCTGCAACCACGTCACGATCATCCCGGCCATCAAGGCGATCCTCGACTCCCCCGACCTGCGGCTCGACGGCTTCCTCGGCCCCGGCCACGTGTCGACGGTGATCGGCTGCCGGCCCTACGAGTTCATCCCCGCCCTTCACCAGAAGCCCCTGGTCTGCGCCGGGTTCGAGCCGCTCGACATCCTGGCCTCGGTGGCCATGCTGCTCGAGCAGCTGGCCGACGGGCGGACGGAGGTCGAGAACCAGTACACCCGGGTCGTCCCCTGGAACGGCAACCCCAAGGCCCTGCAGGTGATCAACGAGGTCATGGAGCTGCGGCCCTACTTCGAATGGCGCGGCCTCGGCTTCATCTCCCACTCGGCGCTCAAGGTGCGGGAGTCCTACGCCCCCTTCGACGCCGAAGTCCGCTTCCCCGTCCCGGGCGTCCGG
>JAICYE010000230.1 GCA_025934385.1 Acidimicrobiia bacterium
GCCTGCAGCGGCTACCTGCTCCGCACCGCCGGTGCGGCCCTGTGGCTCGACTGCGGCAACGGGACGCTGGCCAACCTGCAGCGCCACGGCCCGGTGCAGGACCTCAGCGCTCTCATCATCACCCACTGGCACCCCGACCACTGCGCCGACATCTACGGCCTCCACGTCCTGTGGCGGTACGGACGCGGGCGGACGGGCTTCCCGGTCTTCGCTCCCGAGGGCACCGACGCCCGGCTCGGCACCCTGGTCGACGGCGACTGGGGCGGCGCCTTCGCCTGGACGGCGGTCGGCGACGGCGACACCGTCACCGTCGGCGACTGCGGGCTGCGCTTCTCCCGGACCGCCCACCCGCCGCCGACCCTGGCCGTCGAGGCCAGTGCCGACGGGAAACGGCTCGTCTACACGGCCGACACGGGCCCCGACTGGTCGCCGGAGGCGTTCGGAGCCGGCGCCGACCTCGTGCTGTCGGAGGCCACATTCCAGCGCGACAACGAGACCAGCGGCCTGCACCTCTCGGCCCGCCAGGCGGGGGAGGCGGCCCGGGCGGCCGGCGCCCGCCGGCTCATGCTCACCCACCTCTGGCCGGGACTCGACCCGAACGCCTCGGTCGTGGAAGGCTCGGAGGCCTTCGGCCGGGAGGTCCTGCTGGCCGCCCCCAACCAACGGACGAGGATCTAGAAGGCCCGACATGACGACCCGAGCCGACGGCCGCGGCCCCGAGGACCTGCGTCCCCTGCGCTTCACCCGCGACTTCACCGAGTTCGCCGCCGGGTCCGTCCTCGTCGAGATGGGCCGCACCAAGGTCATCTGCACCGCCTCGGTCGAGGAGCGGATCCCGCCTTGGCTGCGGGGCAAAGGCCGGGGCTGGGTCACCGCCGAGTACTCGATGCTGCCGGGATCCACGTCCGACCGCACCGAGCGGGAGGCGGTCAAGGGCAAGCTGTCGGGCCGCACCCAGGAGATCCAGCGGCTCATCGGGCGGTCGCTGCGGGCGGTCTGCGACCTGCCCGTCCTCGGCGAGACGCAGGTGACCGTGGACTGCGACGTGATCCAGGCCGACGGCGGCACCCGCACGGCGTCGATCTCCGGGGCCTACGTCGCTCTCCACGACGCCTGCTCCCGGCTGGTGGCCGCCCGGCGGATCCCCGCCCACCCGCTGACGGAGGCGGTGGCCGCCGTCTCCGTCGGCATCGTCGACGCCGTCGCCCTCCTCGACCTGCCCTACGTCGAGGACGTCAAGGCCGAGGTCGACATGAACGTCGTCATGACGAGCTCCGGCCGCTTCGTCGAGGTGCAGGGCACCGCCGAGGGCAAGGCGTTCTCCAAGACCGAGCTCGACGACCTCCTGTCGCTGGCCGAGCACGGGATCGCCGAGATCCTCGAGCTCCAGGCCGAGATCCTGGCCACGCCGCCGCCGGCCCGTACCAAGTAACGACGGTCATGCGCCTCGTCCTCGCCTCCGCCAACCCCGACAAGTCGGCCGAGATCGCCGCCATCCTGCGCGCCGCCGTCCCCGGTCTCGAGCTCGCGCGCCGCCCGGCGTCCATCCCGGACGTCGAGGAGACCGGCACGACCCTGATCGAGAACGCCCGGCTCAAGGCGGCCGCCATTGCCGCCGCCACCGGCGAGGCCGCCGTGGCCGACGACACCGGCCTCCTCGTCGACGCCCTCGACGGCGCTCCCGGCGTCTTCTCGGCCCGTTTTGCCGGGGAGGGGGCGACGTACGCCGACAACGTCGCCAAGCTCCTGACCGAGCTGGCCGGGGTGGAGGCGGGGCGGCGCAGCGCCCGGTTCGAGACCGTGGCCCTCATCCGGTGGCCCGACGGCCGGGAGATGGCGGCCACCGGTGCCGTCGACGGCGTGATCGCCACCGAGCCCCGGGGTGACCGCGGCTTCGGCTACGACCCGGTCTTCGTCCCCGCCGAGGGGGACGGGCGGACGTTCGCCGAGCTCCTCCCGGTCGAGAAACATGCCGTCTCCCATCGGGGCCGCGCCTTCCGGGCACTCGCCGCGGAAGTCGCGAAACTCCTGTAACCGGAATCCTCTTCGTACCGGGGCTGATGCCAGCGGGGATTGCCGAAAAGGATTCCGGTTTAAAACAAGCTCAAGTTGCCACGCGTTCCGTCCGAGATGAATGCCTGGGGGCCGCGGAGCCTCGGCCCACAGAAGCACCGGAGGGGCAGAACATGCGTGAGAGCTTCTTCCAGATCCTGCACGACGAGACCCTGCGCACCGAGCTTGGCGCCGACGTGGTCGCCGACCTGGCGGTCGAGAACCTCGAACTCTCGAGCCCGGCCACGTCGATGGCCGTCCGTCGCCACGTCATCGAGCGGCGCGCCTAGCGCCCGACCAGCGGCGGTGTGACAGGCTGGGCCGCATGGCGCAGCCCTTCCACACCGCTCTTTCGGTTCCCGTCGCCGGCGGCGCGTTGCACGTCGGCGTGGCCGGGCCCCCGCCCGGCACCCCAGGGGTTCCCGTCGTCCTCGCCGTCCACGGGATCACCGGCTCGCACCGGTCGTGGGCCGGGGTGGCCCGCCACCTCGGCGATGCCACCACCGTCCTCGCCCCCGACCTGCGGGGCCGGGGGGAGAGCTCGGCGGTGGGTGGACCGTTCGGTCTCGCCGCCCACGTCGGGGACCTCGTCGCCGTCCTCGACCACGCCGGCTGCGACCGGGCCGTCGTGGCCGGCCACTCGATGGGCGGCTACATCGTCGCCCGCTTCGCCGCCGCCGTCCCCGACCGCCTGTCGGCCGCCGTCCTGGTGGATGGGGGCCTCCCGCTCCCGGTCCCGCCCGGCGTCGACGCCGACACGCTGCTGGCCGCCGTCCTCGGCCCGAGCCTGGCCCGGCTCGGCATGACGTTCCCGTCGGTCGACGCCTACCGCGACTTCTGGCGGACGCACCCGGCCTTCGTCCCGGCCGAGTGGACCGACGACATCGAGGATTACGTCGACTACGACCTCGGGCCCCCGCAAACCGGCGCGGACGGCGAGACCGTGTACCGGTCCCGCGTGTCCGGGGAGGCGGTGGGGGCGGACGGGCGCGACCTGCTCGACGGCGACGCCGGCCGGAAGGCGCTCGAATCGCTGGCCGATCTCGGGGGGAGAGAGGCGAAGCTCGGGAGTGTGCTGCTCTGGGCCGCCCGGGGCCTCCAGAACGAGGAGCGGCCACTGCTCCCGGCCGAGGCCATCGCCGACGCCCGGGCACTCCTGCCCCACCTGGCGGTGATCGAGGTGCCCGACACCAACCACTACCTCATCCTGCTCGGCGACCGCGAAGCCGGCGTGGTGGCCGCCGAGATCAGGCGACTCGCGACCAGCTGAACAGGGGCTCCTGGCTGGCACGGATCTCCTCCCGTCGGGCGGCCGGGCCGAGCTGCAGGGCCAGGGCGTCGGGGGCGTAGAAGGCCCGGTCCATGTCGGCCAGGCTCACCGTGCCGGGGTCGAGGCCGGCGTCGGCGATGGCCCGGAGGCAGGCCCGGCCGAGCCCGTCGCGCAGCAGCTCGGCCACGATGGAGCGCAGCGTCGCCGGGTCCTCCAGCAGCCAGGAGTGGGCCGCGCCGTGGACCAGCACCAGCCCGCCGCCGGCCCGCCGGGCGGCGTCGCGGGCGGCGGCCAGCGGCACCACCTGATCCCGCTCGCCGTGGAGCACGAACACCGCCAGCCCCGCCTCCTTCAGCCGCTGGAGCGTGGCGGCGCTGCCGGCCGACAGCAGCACCGACAGCGCCGGGGCCACCAGCCGCCAGGGGGCGAAGGCGTTGGTCACCGCCTGGGGCAGGGCCAGCCCCTGCAGCTTGAGGCCCTGGTCGCCGGTCAGGAACAGCGTGTGGAGCGTGTCGACGGCCAGGGTGGCGCCGACGACGCCCAGCAGGGCCGGGTTCCAGCAGGCGAAGGCGGCGAGGTCGTCCCACGCCCGGCCGACGGCGGCGTCGACCAGCAGGAGGGCGATCCCCCGGTCGGGTTCGGCGGCGGCCAACTCGGCCAGCAGTCGCCCGCCGAGCGAATGGCCGCAGAACACCGCCCGTTCGATGCCGAGCTCATCGAGGACCTGGCTGAGGAAGCGGCGGTAGGCGTCGAGGTCCCAACGCCGGACGCCGAGGCCGGCGGTGCCGCCGTGGCCGGCCAGGTCGACGGCCAGCACCCGGAAGCCCATCGACGCCAGCCGCGACAGCGACTGCACGTAGAGGCCCCCGGCGAACGAGAAGCCATGGGCGACGACGAGCGGGATCCCCCGGCCGCCGGCGGTGACGCCGATGCGGTGGCCGTCGGACAGGCGCAGCGAGTGCGACCGGAGCCGCTGCAGCGGCACGGTGAACGGCGCCGCCGAGGCCGCCGCCGGCCAGAGCCGGGGTGCCGCCTCGTCGTAGACGGGCATAGGATCGGGCGCTTCGCTGGTGGGCACGTTGTTCCAGGGTTACCCATCAGGGTAAGTCTTCACGTACCCCGACCTGGGGAAGGTGGGTATGGCCGGCACGCCGACGCCTCCGACGTCGCGGGGCAGACCCGACGTCGACGCCGCCCGGGCGCTCTACTCGCGCCACGCCGACGACTACGACGCCCTGACCGACTGGGCCGGGGCCGACCGGGCCCGGGTCGTCGACCTGCTCGACCTGCAACCGGGCGACACCGTCCTCGACGTCGGCTGCGGAACGGGCCTGTGCTTCGCCGAGATCCTCGGCCGCATCGGGGCCTCGGGCCGGCTGGTGGCGGTCGAACCGAGCGTCGACATGCTGGGCCGGGCCGGCGAGCGGGTGGCCCGGGCGGGGTGGCGCAACGTCGACCTCCGGCTCGGCCTGGCCGAGGAGCACCTGCAGGCGGCCGACGCCTTCGACGCCGCCCTCTTCTGCTTCACCCACGACGTCCTGCGGTCGAGGCCCACGCTGGAGGCCGTCGTCGGCCGTCTCCGGCC
>JAICYE010000340.1 GCA_025934385.1 Acidimicrobiia bacterium
ACGGCAACGCGCTCGGGGTGCTCGACTATGCGCCCGGCATCAACGCGGAGCAAATGATCGGGTTGACGCGCGAGCTCGGACTCAGCGAGACGGTTCTACTAGGCCCTGAACTGGACTCGCCTGTGCGGATCTTTAACCCGGTTGAAGAGCTCGAGTTCGCCGGTCATCCGGGCCACCAGCAGGCTCCGGGCCAGGCGCTGTTCGCCCAGGCGGGCCTCGGTGGCCACGCCGGCCTCGAACGAGCCGGACCGGGCCGAGACCCACTCGACGTGCCCGGCGGCGGTGAACTCCCCCCGGGGCACCGGCCCGAACCACTCCACCCGCTGGTAGACCTGGAGGGCGCTGTCGCCGAGCCGGTAGCGGGAATCGATGATCTCGGGGATCAGGACCATCGGCCAGCCGAGGTTGCCCAGCGCCCCGATCGGCGACTGGAGCCAGAGGCACAGCTCGTTGAACCACTGGCCCGACAGCTCCAGCGGCCGCTCGACGGTGAGGCCGGGCGCCCGCAGCATCTCCAGCGTGGCGCCCCTGGTCGTCAACGTCCCGCTCCCCCGGACCATCCTGCTGCTCCGCTGCTCCCCGTCACCGAACTGACTGATTGTTCAATCATACTCCTTTCCCGTTCCTCCGCCAGCCGGTGGCGCAGCGTCTTCTTCTCGACCTTGCCGATCGACGTCTTCGGCAGGGCGTCGACGACCCGGTACTGCTCCGGCACCTTGAACCGGGCCAGCCGGGCCCGGCAGTGCCCGTCGAGGGCGGCGGTGTCGATCTCCTCCCCCGGCGCGGCCACGACGAAGACCACCACCGCCTCGTCGCGGACCGGGTCGGGCCGGCCGACCACGGCCGCCTCGGCCACACCGGGGAACTCCGAGACGACCCGTTCCACCTCCGAGGCCGAGACGTTCTCGCCGGCCCGCTTGATCATGTCCTTGCCCCGGTCGACGAAATAGAGGTAGCCGTCCTCGTCGAGGCGGCCGAGGTCCCCCGTCCGCAGCCAGTTGTCGTTGAACGCCGCGGCGGTCTCCTCCGGCCGGCCGTGGTAGCCGACCATCAGGGACAGGCCCCGCTCGCCCCGGATCCGGATCTCCCCCACCGCCCCGGGCGGGAGTTCCCCTCCGTCGTCGTCGAAGATGCCGACGGCCCGACCCCGGCCCGGCCGGCCCACGCTGGGGATCCGGCGGTCGCCGTGGACGGGCGCCGCCGTGACGACGGCCACCGCCTCGGTCAGGCCGTAGATGTTGCACAGCGGAGCGCCGAAGCGCCGTTCGAACGCCTCCCACATCGTCGCCGGGACGTTGAGGCCGTAGGGGACGCAGCGCAGCGCGGTGTCGGCGTCGTCGGACCGCTCCGGTGTGGCCATGATCATCCGGACCTGGGTGCCGACCATCGACGAGATCGTGACGCCGTGGCGTCGGACGAGATCGATCCAGCCGCCGGCCGAGAAGGTGCGGGCCACGACGAGGCGGGCCCCCGACGTCAGCGCCGGCAGCAGCGTGACCAGCTGGGCGTTGACGTGGAACAGCGGCAGCACGGCCAGGAACACGTCGTCGGGGCGGGCCGCCCAGTAGGAGGCGACGTTGTCGGCCTCCGAGGCCATCGACCGGTGCGACAGCATGACGCCCTTCGGATGGCCGGTGGTGCCCGAGGTGTAGAGGACCTCGAAGACGTCGTCGGGGCCGGGCGGGGGCGGGAGGGCGGCTCCGCCCGCCACGCCGTCGCCGGCCGCGGTGCCGGCGACGGCGTCCTCCACCGCCTGCCAACCGGCGGCCTCGCCCCGGAAGGCCAGACGGGGCCCCGAGAATCCAGCCAGGGCGGCCGCCTCGTCGAGCCGGCCGGTGGCACCGGCCTCGCCCATCAGCGCCACCACTCCGGCGTCGCCGAGCTGCCAGGCGATCTCGGGGGCGGTCAGCAGGGCGTTGAGCGGCACGCACACCGCGCCGAGGCGGGCCACGCCGGCCAGGGCCACGACGTAGTCGACGCTGTTCAGCCCGAACAGCGCCACCCGCTCCCCCGGCCGCACGCCGACCCCCGCCAGCCGGCCGGCCAGCGCCACGGCCCGGTCCGCCACGGCGGTCCAGGCGGTCACCTCGTCAGGCCCGTCCCCGTCAGCAAAGGTGATCAGCGGCGCCTCGCCGGCCAGGCGGGCCCGCCGCTCGATGAGCGTCCAGACGGTGTCGTCGGCGGTGCGTCCGGAGAACACGGCCGGAGGTTACGCCCGCGGTGGCGGCGGAGCCCGGCCGACGGCCCGCGGTTCCGGGCCGGTTCAGCCCGGTTCGGCGCTCACCAGCCGATGCCGCAGCCGCTCCAGCGTCCCGGGCGGCAGGCCGGCGGCCTCGAGGTAGCGGACGGCGCCGCCGTGGGCTGAGTCGAGGTACTCCAACGCTCCGGCCATGACCTCCTCCACCGCGCTGAGGATGCCGCCGAGCCCGGGCCTGGTGAGGTCGCCCTCCTCCCAGTCCCACCAGGTGGCGACGGCCTCCAGCAGTCGGTCGGGGTCGGGCGCCTGGTTCACGTACCCGGCCAGGATCGTGGCCCGGTCGACGCCGAGCAGCTCCTGGATGAGCGCCGCCAGCAGGCCGGTGCGGTCCTTCCCGGCGGCGCAGCCGAAGGCCGCCGGCTGGGCTTCGACGACGGCCGTGACGGCCCCCACGAGCGACGCCGAGAACTCGTCCAGCATCCGGCGGTACATCATCGCCAGGAAGGCCCGGCCGTCGGCCTCGGTGAGGACGTGCTCGTCGAGGGCGGCGGCGAAGTCGCCCGGATCGGCCAGCGCAATCGGCTCGTGGTGGTAGCGCACGCCCCGATCGGCCGCCCAATCGACGAGTCGGGTGCGGTCCTCGTCTTCGCCCCGCAGGTCGACGAGCACCCGCAGGTCGAGCGTGTCGAGATGGGCGATCTCCGCCGGGCCGACGAGCCCGCCGGAGATCCGGAAGACGAGCCCCGACCGGAACCAACCGCCGCCCTGCAGCGGATGCCCTCCGACGTCGCTCACCCGCAGGCCGTCGACCGCCGGCTGCGCCACCCGTGCCTCCTTTCCGGCCACGTTTACACCAGGTGTCACTGTGGCATAGGGTGACCGCACATGCTTGAAAACAGCCAGACAGTCGAACGACCCCGCCCCGGCCTCCGGGAACGCAGGAAGCGGTTGACGGCCACCGAGCTCGAAGCCGCCGCTCTCCGACTGTTCGGCGAGCGGGGTTTCGACGCCGTGACCGTCGACGATATCGCCGCCGAGGCCGACGTGTCCCGCCGGACGTTCTTCCGCTACTTCGCCTCCAAGGAGGACGTGCTCCTCGCCGACCACCAGGTCCAGCTGGCCCGGCTGCGGGAGGCCATGGCCTCCCGTCCGTCCGACGAGCCGATCCTCACCGCTCTGCGCAACGCCCTCCTCTCGATCACCGGCGACTTCGAGGACCGGCGGGAGAAGGTGATCCTCCGGGGCCACATCATGCGAGGGACGCCGTCGCTCCAGGCCCGCAGCCTCGTCCACCAGAAGGCCTGGGAGGACGCCATGCAGGAGATGGTGGCCGACCGCCTCGGCGTCGATCCCGTCTTCGACCTCCGGCCGGGGGTCGTGGCGGCCACGGCCCTGGCGGCGATGCGGGTGGCCTTCAACAACTGGCTCAAC
>JAICYE010000407.1 GCA_025934385.1 Acidimicrobiia bacterium
CTCACGTCGACCTGCCCGGACGCCGCCCGCGACGCCCTCAAGTGGCGGCACTCGATCCTCCCGGCCGCCCGGGCCCGGGCCGCCGCCCTCGGGCACACCGGCGCCGCCTTCCCCTGGCGGACGATCGCCGGCGAGGAGTGCGCGGCCTACTGGCCGGCCGGCACGGCTGCCTTCCACATCAACGCCGACATCGCCGACGCCGTCGTCCGCTACGTCGACATCACCGGCGACACCGAGTTCGAGGCCGGCCCGGGCCTCGAGATCCTGGTGGAGACGGCCCGCCTGTGGTGCTCGCTCGGCCACCACGACCGTCACGGCCGCTTCCGGCTCCCCGGGATGACCGGCCCCGACGAGTACTCGGCGCTCGGCGACGACAACGTGTTCACGAACCTGATGGCGCAGCGGAACCTCCGGGCGGCGGCCACGGCCGCCGCCCGGTACCTGGAGGAGGCCGGCCGGCTCGGGGTCGGCCAGGAGGAGCGGGCCGCCTGGCAGGCGGCGGCCGAGGCCATGCACGTGCCCTACGACGAGCACCTCGGGGTCCACCCCCAGGCCGAGGGGTTCACGACCTACCAGGTCTGGGACTTCGAGAACACCAAGCCCGAGCAGTACCCGCTGTTCATGCACTTCCCGTACTTCGACCTCTACCGCCGCCAGGTCGTGAAGCAGGCGGATCTCGTCCTGGCCATGATGTTCCGGGGCGAAGCCTTCACCGAGGAGCAGAAGGCCCGCAACTTCGCCTACTACGAGGCGCTGACCGTGCGGGACTCGTCGCTGTCGGCCGCCACCCAGGCGGCGATCGCCGCCGAACTCGGCCATCTCGACCTGGCCTATGACTACCTCGGGGAAGCAGCCCAGATCGACCTGCTCGATCTGCACCACAACACCAGGGACGGGCTGCACATGGCGTCACTGGCCGGGGCGTGGTGCGTGTTGGTGGCCGGCTTCGGCGGCCTGCGGGTGCGGGACGGGCGGCTCATGGTGGCGCCCCGCCTGCCCGACGGGCTCGTCGCGCTGCGCTTCAACTACTGGTTCCGGTCCCGCCGGCTGCGGGTCACGGCCACCCCGTCCGTCGCCCGCTACGGGCTGGAGGAGGGCGAACCCCTCGAGATCCTCCATTACGGCGAGCCGGTCGAGGTCACCACCGACGGGGAGGTCGTCCGGCCGATCCCGGCCGCCCCTCAACGGCCGAGACCGAATCAGCCGCCCGGCCGGGAGCCGCTCCGCCGCCACCCGCCGGAGTAGCCCCCCGCCTAGGGGCCGATGCCGCCGGCGTGGCGGAGCGGCGCCGCCACGCCGTCGACGCGGCGGATCCGCTCGTTGAACGTGTCGGCGATGTAGAGGTTGCCGGACCCGTCGAACTCCAGCGCCCGGGGAACGGCGAAGCTGGCCTGCGCCGCCGGCCCGCCGTCGCCGCAGCTGTTGTTGGGCGAGGCGTAGCAGGCCTTGCCGGTGCCGGCCACCGTGGTGATGATCCCGTTGGCGTCGACCTTGCGGATCCGCTGGTTGAGGGAGTCGGCGATCCAGACGTTGCCGGCGCCGTCGACGTTGGCGCCCCGCTCGAAGTTGAGCTCGGCTTTCGTGGCGGGCCCGCCGTCGCCGGAGAAGCCGGCCTTGCCGGTGCCGGCGACGGTCGAGACGATCCCGTCGGGCGAGATGCGCCGGACCCGGTTCACCGGGGGCTCGGTGAAGATGATCGAGCCGTCGGGGGCCAGCGCCAGCGTGCGGGGCTCGGTCAGCCTGGCCCGGATGGCCGGGCCGCCGTCGCCGCTCTCACCGGTGACCCCCGTCCCGGCGATCGTCGTGATGATCCCGGTGTTGACGTCGACCCGGCGGATCCGGTCGTTGCCGGAGTCGGCGATGATGAGGTTCCAGTTGCGGTCGAAGACGATGCCCTTCGGCTTGTTGAGCAACGCCTGGCGGGCCGGGCCGCCGTCGCCCTTGTCGCCGCCGTGGCCTCCCTCGCCGACCAGCGTCGTGATGATGTGGCTGGCGTGGTCGACCCGACGGATGACGTGGTTGGCGGCATCGGCGATGAACAGGTCGCCGTTGGCCGCCACCGCCGCGGAGTGGGGGCAGCTGAGGGTGGCCTGCGTGGCCGGGACGCCCTCGCCGCTGAAGTTCGCCTTGCACTCGGCGTCGTCCCGGGGCACGTAGCCGGTGCTGTGACCGGCGATCGTCGTGATCACGCCGTCGGTCCCGACCCGGCGGATGACCTGGTTGAACGTGTCGACGATGTACATCGTCCCGGCGCCGTCGAACGTCAGCATGCGGGGCTCGTTCATCTGGGCGTCGCGGGCCTGGCCGCCGTCGCCGGTGTAGCCGGGCGGGCTCTTGCCGGCGATGGTGGTGATGATCCCGGTCTCGGCGCCGACCGGGAGCGCGGCCAGGAGCGCGCTCAGGGTGACGATGCCGAGCGACGCCGCCACCCGGCGGCGGGAAAACCGTGGCATTCGAGCACCTCATCGTCGGCGATCGCGCCTGACCGAACCCCTGTCGATCGGCCTCCGATTCGGCGCTCGCCCCACATTCTGTCGGGCGGCCGCTCTTCGGCGGGGGACCCTCGGCAGCGGCATCATGGCGGGATGGACGTTCCGCAGCCTCCCGTCCCTTCCCCGCTGGTCGGCGACGGGCTCCCGGTGCCGTGCCTCGACGGAGCCGAGCGGCCCTACCTCAACCTCGACTCGGCCGCCTCGGCCAGCGCCCTGCCGGCGGTGGCCCGGCGGGTGGAGGAGTTCCTGCCGTGGTACTCCAGCGTGCACCGGGGGGCGGGCTACAAGTCGCGGCTGGCCACCAACGCCTACGAGGAGGCCCGCCTGGCGGCCCTGCGCTTCGCCGGCCGACCGCCCGGCCCGGACGGCACAGCCGGGGACGACATCGCCGTCATCGTCCGCAACACCACCGAGGCGATCAACCACCTCGCCTACCGGCTTCCCGTCGGGCCCGACGACGTCGTCGTCACCACCGTGGTCGAGCACCACGCCATGCTGCTGCCCTGGGGC
>JAICYE010000420.1 GCA_025934385.1 Acidimicrobiia bacterium
ACTGCGGGACCGCCTCGACGCCCACGCCCGAATCTGCGCGAATGGCGAAATCACGCTCGACTGAGACGTCATCGCCGGGGCCGGCCGGCGTTTCAATACCGAGCAAGCACCCACGGAGCAGCTGAACCCCCGGTCCCCTCCCTGCCGGGGGTTCAGCGCGTCTGCGGCCTGTGTTCCCGGTTCCCGGCTACGAACGCGCCTCGAGCGCCTCGATCAGCTTCGGCATCACCTTGTGGACGTCGCCGACGATCCCGAGGTCGGCGATGGTGAAGATGGCCGCCTCCGGATCCTTGTTGATGGCGACGATGTTGTCGGACCCCTTCATGCCGACCATGTGCTGCGTGGCGCCGGAGATGCCGCAGGCGATGTAGACCTTCGGCTTCACGGTCTTGCCGGTCTGGCCGACCTGGTGGGAGTAGGGCACCCAGCCGGCGTCGACGATGGCCCGGGAGGCGCCGGCGGCGCCCTTGAGAAGCTTGGCCAGGTCTTCCACCAGCTTGTAGTTGTCGGCTCCGCCGAGGCCCCGGCCGCCGGAGACGACGACGGCGGCCTCCTCCAGCTTGGGCCCAACCTGGTCGGCTTCGTGGACGGCTTGGATCTTGACCTCACCGGCGTGGCCGGTGTCGACCGCCTTGACCGGGACGACCTGGGCCGGGCTCCCGCCCCCGGGCTCGGCGGTGAACGACTTCGGCCGGAAGATGGCCAGGTGGGGCCCGTCGCCCTTGAAGGCCCCGTCGACCAGCGTGTTGCCGCCGAAGATGGCGGTGCCGACCTTGACGGTGTCGCCGTCGACCTCCCACGTCATGCCGTTGGAGAGCACCGGGCGGTCGAGGCGGGCCGAGAGGCGGCCGCAGACGTCCCGGCCGTCGTAGCTGGCGCCGAAGATCACCATGTCGGGCTGGTGCTCAGCCGTGAGCTCGGCCAGGGCGGCGGCGGCCGGCGCGCCGATCAGGCAGTCGCCGGTCTCGAGGGCGTAGACGGTGCTGGCGCCGTACTCGCCCAGCGGGCCGGCCATGCCCTCGGGGTCGGCCCCGGCGTAGAAGGCCTCGACGGTGCCGGCCATCTGCTTCGCCTTGGTCAGCAGCTCGAGCGTCATGGAGGTGGGCTTGCCGGGCGTGTCGACCTCGGCGAACACCCAGACCTTGTTGAGTGCCATCGTGTGCCTGTCTCCCCTCGCCTCAGATGACCTTGAGCTGCTCGAGGAAGGCGACGATCCGCTCGTGGGCGTCGCCCTCGTCCTCGATCTTCTCGCCGGCCTTGCGCTCCTCGGCCTGGCGGACGTCGGTGATCTCCTGGCGGGCCCCGCCCCAGCCGACCTGGGAGGCGTCGAGCCCGAGGTCGGCGACCTTGACCTCGTCGACCGGCTTGTTCTTGGCCGCCATGATCCCCTTGAAGGACGGGTAGCGGGGCTCGACGACGCCGGCCGTCACGCTGACGACGGCCGGTAGCTGGGCCTCGACCTCGTTGTAGCCCTTCTCCGTCTGGCGCTCGATCGTGATCTTGCCCTCGGCGATGTCGACCTTGCGGGCGAAGGTCAGCGACGGCCAGCCCAGCAGCTCGGCCACCTGGGCCGGGACCGTGCCGGTGTACCCGTCGGTCGACTCGGTGGCGGTGAGCACGAGGTCGATGTCGCCGGCCCGGCGGATGGCCGCGGCCAGGACCTTGGCCGTGCTCAGCGCGTCGCTGCCGGCCAGGGCGTCGTCCGAGACGAGGATGGCCTTGGCCGCCCCCATGGCCAGCGCGGAGCGGATGCCCTGCATCCCGGCGCCCGGGACCATCGACACGATGGTCACCTCTCCCCCGCCGGCCTTCTCGGCCAGCTGGAGGCCCATCTCCACACCGAAGCTGTCGGACTCGTCCATGATCAACTTGCCCTCGCGCTTGAGCGTCAACGAGGCGGTATCGAGTTGGCCCGGCATGGCCGGATCGGGGATCTGCTTCACGCAGACGACGATGTTCATGTGCTGACTCCCGAGGGGTCGGGGCCCGGGGGTGCCGTCAGGCCGGATGTGCCTGCTCTCGCCCGAGGTGATCGACGACGGGATTCTTGTCGCTGGCCGCCGGTGCCGTCGAAAGGAGGTGGGTCGGTACGGTGGTCGCGGGATGACCGGCTTCGAACCTCCGGGGCAACTGCGCCTGCTCGACGACCTGCCGCCGGCGGCGGCCCGGCGGCGTCTCCCGCTGGCCGTGACCGGCCTCGTGACCTACGCCCGCTGTCCCCGCCAGTGCTACTGGGACGTGGTCGAGCGCCGGCCCCGGCCGCTGCGGCCGGCGGCCCGGATCGGTTCGCTGGTCCACGGCTGGATCGAGCGGGAGGCGGCCGGGCCGGGGTCGCTGCTCGAGGGCTCACCCGAGCCGGATCCGTGGATCGCCGAGCTCCAGGCGGCCTTCCTGGCCTCGCCGTGGGCCGGGCGGCGGCCCCGGGCGGTCGAGCGGCCGTTCGTGCTGTCGGCCGGCGGGACGACCGTGCGGGGCCGGGTCGACGCCGTGTACGACGTGGACGGGCCGGGCGTCGGGCGGGAGATCGTGGACTTCAAGACGGGTCGACGGCCGGCAGAGGACGATACCGGCGCCGGGTTTCAGCTCGGGTTGTACGCCCTGGCCGCCGTCGACTGCTGGGGCTCCGAACCGGAGTCGCTGCGGACGACGGAGTGGTACGTGCGGGAGGGCGCCGGGGTGACGCGGGAGTGGAGCGACGACGCCGTCGCCGCCGTCCGCCGCCGGTTGGCCGGCGTGCTGGAGGACGTCGCCGCCGGCCGCTTCGGGCCGACGCCGGGCTCGTACTGCGGGCGGTGCGCGCACGTCGCCGCCTGCCCCGAGGGACAGGCGGCGCCGGCGGACGGCCGGGAGCCGGATCTGGGCTAGGCCTGGGGGGGGGGGCCCGGCGCGCACGGCGCCGGGGGCGTCGTGGTCGGCG
>JAICYE010000237.1 GCA_025934385.1 Acidimicrobiia bacterium
CGACGCCGCCGGCCGCCACAATCTCATCCCGGTCACCGGCCCGCCGGGATCCGTGGCGGCCATGCCCTTCCCCGGCGAGGCGGACGGGTTCGCCGCCGTCACCGCCGCACCCGGCTCGCCGTGGCGCAACGAGATCACCCCGGGGCTGTTCCTCACCGTCGCCTTCCACCGGCCCGTGGCCAGAGCCCGGAAGGTGCGGTGCCCGCTGTGGGTCGGCCTCGGGATGAGGGACATCTCGGTGTCGGGGCGCTCCCTCGAGCGCCTGGCCGCCCGGGCACCGGCCGGCGAGCTGCAGCGCTATCCCTACGACCACTGGGAGCCCTTCCTCGGTGACGCCCCCGCCCGGGTCGCCGCCGACCAGATCGCCTTCCTGCAGCGCTGCGGCGTGCTCTCCCCCTGATCGGGTCGAACCGGCGTTCCGCGCCGGGCTCAGGCCTCGGTGCAGAACGCCGGTTCGACGAATTGCCTAGCCCGCCATCCCCACGATCGGGCTGTTCAGCTTCTTGTCGCCGGTGGAGCCGTGGAACCCGGCCGCCCCGAAGGAGAAGATCCCGCCGTCGGAGGCCACCAGCCAGTAGCCGTCGCCGATCCGGGCCCGGGCCATCCCCACGATCGGCCTGACCAGCGGCTTGCCGCCCATCGAGCCGAGGAACGTCGCATCGCCGAAGGAGAAGATCCCGCCGTCGGAGGCCACGAACCGGTAGCCGTTGCCGCCGCTGGTGCGGTCCATCCCCACGATCGGCTTGTTGAGCTTCAGTGAACCGGTCGAGCCGAAGAACTTGGCGTCGCCGAAGGAGAAGATGCCGCCGTCCGACGCCACCAGCCAGTAGCCGTTGCCGCTGGCCGTCGAGGCCATGCCGACGATCGGCCGGTTCAGGTGCTGGCCGCCCATCGAGCCGTAGAACTTGGCGTCGCCGAAGGAGAAGATGCCGCCGTCGGAGGCCACGAACCAGTAGCCCTTGCCCGACGGGGTGGCGGCCATGCCCACGATCGGCTGGGCCAGACGGATGTTGCCGGTCGAGCCGGAGAAGGCGGCGTCGCCGTAGGAGAAGATGCCGCCGTCCGACGCCACCAGCCAGTAGCCGTTGTTGGACGGCGTGGCCGCCATCCCGACGATCGGCCGGGCCAGCTTCGTCGCTCCGGCCGACCCGGCGAACGGCTGGTCGAAGGAGAAGATCCCGCCGTCGGCGGCCACGAACCGGTAGCCCGGCCCGGAGGCGTGGGGCTGCCCGATCCCGATGTCGAACCCGTCGTTGGGGCCGATACCGGTGGCGTTGCAGGTGATGCAGGGCACGTTGGCGTGGCTGCGGGCGAACCAGTCGTAGACGCCGTTGCCGTCGCCGTCGACGAGGTTCGACGCCCGGGAGGCGAACACCAGCGTATGCCCGTCGGGCGAGAGCGTCGGCATGGCGCTCGGCCCGTTGGGCTCGCCACTGGCCGGGCCGATCCGGCTCAGGGCGCCGCCGAGCGTGCCCACGAAGATGTCGGCGGCGTTGTTGCCATCGCCTCCGACGAGGTTGGCGGCGTCCGACACGAAGGCGACCTCGCTGCCGTCACCGCTGATGGCCGGCCAGCGGCCGTTGCCGGCCGCCGCCCCGCCGCCCGACGGAACGTCGACCTGGGTCGTCTTGTTGGCCGCCAGGTCCCGGACGTAGACGTCGGTGCCGACGTTGGTGTCGCCGCTGGTCGTCGGCATGTTGCTCTTCCCGCCGACCACGAAGGCCACGTGGTTGCCGTCGGCGCTGATCCGCGGGTCGTAGCTGTCGCCGATGGTCGGCACCGGTTGCGGGTCGCTGTTGTACGACGCCTTGATCACCGTCCCGTCGGGCCGGGCGATGTACACGTCGGTGTAGTTCGGGATGGCGCCGATCGGGTCGTCGGCGTTGGTGGCCGTCATGGCGTACTGGTCGGAGAGGAAGGCCACCGTCCCGTCGTCGGCGATCGACGGCTGCCAGCTGGGCTTGAACCCCGCCCGCCGGGTGGCCTGGTCGGGCGTCGTCGCCATCGTCGAGACCATGGCGATGTCACCGGTCTGCATGTTGAAGCGGAAGACGTTGGGCTCGCCGCTCCCGCTCTGCGGCGTGTCGGAGAAGTCACCGGCCGAGTCCCAGGCCGCCCACAGCCCGTTGGGGCTGATCGTCGGGTGCTGCGACGGCAGCGGCGACTGGCCCACGCCCGGCTTCTCGCTCAACCGCCGGGTCTCGTTCTTCAACCGGTCCCTGACGAAGACGTCCATTTCGCCGTTGGTGTCGCCCGGCACGAGGTTGCTGGCATCAGATTCGAACACCACGAACCGCCCGTCACCGCTCATGGCCGGCCACAGGCTGGCGCCGTTGGGCTGCCCGCCGTCGCTGGCCACGCTGACCCGGTCGGTGGCGCCGGTGGCCCGGTTGCGGATGAAGATGTCGCTGGCCGCGTTGGTGTCGCCGGGCACGAGGTTCGAGGAGTCGGAGGCGAAGGCCACCAGGTTCCCGTCGGAGGACACCGCCGCCGGCGACTCCGGCATGGGGGCGAACGAGTCGGCGCTGTGAGCGGCGGTGCCGGTGCCGGCGACGCTGACCCGGACCAGCCGCCACGACTGGAAGCCGTCGCCGCCGTCGCCCGTCCGGGCCACGAAGACGTCGTCGGCGCCGTTGACGTCGTCGTCGACGAGGTTGTCGGCCGCCGACTGGAAGACCACGAGGCCGCCGTCGCCGTCGACCGACGGGAAGAGGGCCGGAGCGGTGGCCGGCTTGCCGTCGCGGGCCGTGCTCACGATGGCTTGCGTCGGGTTGTGCTCGAACACCTGCGCGTCGATGTAGCGGTTGCTCTTGGAGAACGGCGAGGCCGACGAGTAGACGATGGCGCCACCGGTGCCCATGGCGACGGTTCCCGGCGCCGCCTTCCCGCCGTCACGACAGGGGCAGCTGGCGAAGATCGTCGGCCGGGCGCTGCCGTCGGTCGGGCCCTGGTAGACGTCGCCGATGCCGTCGCTGTCGATCCCGTTGGCGATGAAGATGACCTTGGTGCCGTCGGCGCTGATCGACGGGAGGTAGGCCGTGGCGCCGTTCGTCACCATGTTCATGCTGTAGCTGGCGCCGAGCGTGCGGACGAAGATGTCATCACCCTTGGCGTGGCTCGACCCCAGCGTGGTGGAGTCGGAGGTGAAGGCGACCTTCGTCCCGTCGCCGCTGATGGTCGGCTCGCCGCTGTTGCCGTCACCGCCGGCGCCGCCACTGGTGGCGCTGACGAGCACCGTCTGGCCCCCGGCCGGAGCGGCGTAGACCTGCTGGCCGGACGCCCCCGCCACCAGGTTGGTGGCCATCGACGTGAACGACACGGTGCCGTTGTTGGCTACGGAGGCCGAGTAGCTGTTCCCGTTGGCGCCGCCACCGCCCGCCGGCACCGAGGCCAGCCGCAGCGACTGGTCGTCGACGTGGTAGACGAACACGTCGACCGTCGGGCCATTGGCGTCGCCGGGGGCCAGGTTGGTGGCCGACGACTCGAAGGCCACCCAGTGGCCGTCGGGGCTGATCGCGGCGCCGAGGCTGTCGCCGTTGCCCTCGACGCCGCCGGGGCCGACGCTGATGCGGACGGTCGACGTCACCGAGGGCGCCACGCCGGGGTCGCCCGGGTGGCCGCCGGCGCCGGCGACCGGGGCGGTCGGCGGCGTGCCGGGGTTCAGCGTGGTGAGGAACACGTCGGTGTGACCGTTCGTGTCGCCGCCGACGAGGTTGTCGGCCGCCGACGAGTACACGATCTTCGTGCCGTCGTCGCTGATCGTGCGCTTGGTGCAGGGCCGGGCCGTGAGGGCCGAGCAGCCCAGCGAGCTGCCACTGTCCCCGCGGGCGTTGCGCTCGCCGCCGCTGCCCGTCACGCTCACGCGCTCCACCGCCCCGATCGGGCTCGAGGAGTGGGCCGCCATCATCCCCGGCCCGGCGGCCAGGCCGGCCACCAGCGCCACCGCTCCGAGCACACCCACCCGCCGGCGCGTGAGCCCACCGTGGAAGCCGAGCCGTCGCTTCATCGTTACCCCCAGCTCTCGACGTCGCCGTCACCAGGCACGCGGACCACCGGCCCACACCGGGCCGTGCGTGGTCCACTTCGACGCGAACGGGGGCATTCCTGCCAAACCGGACGAACCGGGGGGAATGTTCTCCGATCCGTCGCCCCGCCGTCGCGTCGGCTACGAGCTGACGGGGACCAGCTTGGCGCCGCAGGCGCAGGTGTAGTTGGTGTTGTCGGCGCCCTCGCAGTGGCAGGGCTCCTGGATCAGCACCCGGCAGCCGCACCCCTCGTGGGTGCAGGTCAGCAGCGTTCCGGTCTGGTAGGTCGTGGCCATCGATACTCCCCTTCCGTATGCGGACGGGCGGGACTCTACCCCGCGCCCCCGGGACGGAACCCCTTCGTCAGCAAGGGTTTACGGGTGAGAACCGGCCCAGCCGGAGGCTGTTCCCGAGGACGGCGACGCTGGAGGCCGCCATCGTCACGCCGCACATCGCCGGGCTGAGGACGCCGGCGGCGGCCAGCGGGATGGCCACGATGTTGTAGCCGAAGGCCCAGCCGAGGTTCTGGCGGATCGTGCGGAACGTCCGCCGGGACAGCGCCAGGGCGGTGGCCACCGCCGCCGGGTCGCTGCGCATGAGCACCATGCCCGCCGAGCCGACGGCGACGTCGGTGCCGGCGCCGACGGCGATCCCGAGATCGGCCCCGACCAGCGCCGGGGCGTCGTTGACGCCGTCGCCGACCACCGCCACCACCCGCCCGGCCGCCTGGAGGCCGGCCACCACGGCGATCTTCTCGGCCGGGGGGGCCCCGGCCACCACCTCGGCGTTGGCGGGCGC
>JAICYE010000270.1 GCA_025934385.1 Acidimicrobiia bacterium
CCGGCTCGACATCGAGGCCGAGGTGGGCTTCGTCGTCGGCGTCGGTTCCCGGCTGGGGGAGCCTGTGCCGGTCGAGGCCTTCGCCGACCACGTGTTCGGCGTCGTGCTGCTCAACGACTGGAGCGCCCGGGACATCCAGGCCTGGGAGTACCAGCCCCTCGGCCCGTTCCTCGGCAAGTCGTTCGCCACGTCGATCTCGCCCTGGGTCGTGCCGCTGGAGGCGCTGGCCGCCGCCCGGGTCGACGGGCCGGCCCAGGACCCGGCCCCGCTCCCGTACCTCCGCCGGGGCGAACCCTGGGGCATCGACCTGGCGATCGAGGTGGCCCTGAACGGCTCGGCGTTGTCGCGCCCGCCGTTCGCCACGATGTACTGGACGGCCGACCAGATGCTGGCCCATCTGACGGTCAACGGCGCCTCGCTCCGGACTGGTGACCTCTACGCCTCGGGCACGGTCTCCGGCCCGGAGCCCGGCCAGCGGGGATCGCTCATCGAGCTGACCTGGAACGGTGCCGAACCACTGACCCTGGCCGACGGCACGACCCGGTCGTTCCTGGAGGACGGCGACACGGTCACGCTCTCGGCCATGGCCCCGGCGGTCGGGGGCGGTGTCCTGAGCCTGGGCGAGGTGACCGGGACGATCCACCCGCCCCGGCGGTCGACCTGATCCGGCGCTCCTCCGGAACAGGGGGTGTTCCTCAGGAACGCCGGTCCGTCCGGCCGGTACGTTTCCGGGCATGACGACACCGTTCGAGCAGGCAGCGGGGGCGGTCGGGCCGCTCGACGCCGCCGCCATGGCCGACGCCCGGGCCCGGCAGGACCGGCTGACGAAGCCCCGGGGGGCGCTCGGGAGGCTCGAGGCGCTCAGCGTGCAACTGGCCGGGATCGCCGGCGTCTGTCCGGCGCCTGTGCCGGCTCCGGCGGCCGTGGCCGTGTTCGCCGCCGATCACGGCGTGGTGGCCGAGGGCGTGACGCCCTGGCCGCAGGAGGTCACCGGCCAGATGGTGGCCAACTTCGTGTCGGGCGGCGCGGCCATCAACGTGCTGGCCCGGGCGGCCGGGGCCAGCGTCATCGTCGTGGACGTGGGCGTCGCCGGCCCGCTCCCGCCAGCCTGTGACGGCGCGCCGGGCCTGCTCCGCCGTCCGCTCGGGCCCGGCACCGCCAACCTGGCCACCGGGCCGGCCATGGACGTCGCCACCTGCTCGGCCGCCCTCGACCTCGGCGCCCGCCTGGCCGCCGACCTCGTCGCGGGGCCGCCGGGTGCCGGGGCGCTGGTGACGGGGGAGATGGGCATCGGGAACACCACGCCGGCGGCGGCGTTGGTGGCGGCCTTCACCGGCCGGCCCGCCGCTCTGGTCACCGGCCGGGGGACGGGCGTGGACGACGCCGGCCTGGTCCGCAAGACGGCGGTCGTCGAGCGGGCCCTGGCCCGCCACGCCACGGCCATCGCCGGGGGCCCGCTCGAGACGCTCGCCGCCCTGGGCGGCTTCGAGATCGCCGCCCTCGCCGGGTTCATCGTGGGCGGGGCGGCCGCCGGCGTGCCCGTCCTCGTCGACGGTCTCATCGCCGACGCCGCCCTCCTTGCCGCCGAGCGACTCGTGCCCGGCGTGGCGGCCCGCTGTATCGCCGGCCACCGCTCGGTCGAACCGGGGGCGGCCGCGGTCCTCGAGGTGCTCGGGCTGGAGCCGATCCTCGACCTCGACCTCCGCCTCGGGGAAGGGAGTGGCGCCTGCCTGGCCCTCCCGGTGGTGGAGGCGGCCGCACGGATCCTGGCCGAGATGGCCACGTTCGACGCCGCCGGCGTGACCGACAAGGAGCCCTGAGTCTCTCAACCTCTGGTCAAGGTTGAAGCAGCGGGAGCTGCATCGGGCGCCGCATCGGTGCTGGTCAGCCCGGGTGGGCGGCCGGAACCACGCCGCTCCCGCCGTACGCCCTGGGGCGATGGCGGCCTATCCCGGAAGGACCGGAACGCTGGGCGGCGGCTGGAAGAGCCGGCCCCCGACCCCGACGCCCGTCCCCTGCGACGGGGGCGCATTCCCGATGACCTGGGTCGTGCCGACGGTGACGTCGGCGTCGGGCGTGCCGTCGAGGCCGACTCCGACCACTCCGCCGTTGGCGCCCTGCCCGGCCGAGATCGACACCGCCAGCAACGGCGCCGGTCCCGGCTCGCCCTGGGGTCCCGGCGGCGAGCTCCCGCCCGATCCACCGGCGCCGGCGCTCGGCTGGGACGAGCCGGCGCGGCCGGGGGACGGCTGGGATGCGCCCGACGCCGGCGAGGTCTGGGTCGAACCCGATGCCCCGGCGGCGCCGGCCGTCCCGGCCGTGCCCGACGAGCCGACGCCGGCCCGCCCGAAGCCGGCCGACCCGCCGGATGTGCCGGCGCTGGACGTCAACGACCGCCCGCTGCCGGCGGCTTCCGCCGCCTGCCCGGGCGCCCCGGCGCTCGAACCGGCGGCACCGCCCGGGCCGGAGCCCTCGACGCCGCCCGCTGCGCCGCCGGACGTCGCCCCGCCACCCGCCGCCGGCCCGGTGGCCGAGGAGGTCCCGGCGCGGTCGCTCGGGCCGTGGTCCCCGATGCGGGTCAGGGCCACCCCGCTGGCGATCAGCACCACGAGGGCGGAGGCTGTCGCCAGCCCCACAAACGCTCCTCGTCGCCGCTGCTCAGCCAATGACCGTGCCGCCCCAGACTCCCCAGCCCGATCGGATCGGTCGACCGTAACAGCCGGCATTCCCGGGGATAAGGCCCGCGTACTGAGGTGTATCTAGAGCCTGAACCCGGCGCGGCGGCGGCCGCCCGGTGGCAGCCTCGACCTCTTGTTCAGGTCGATGCGGGATCCCGGCGGGCGAGGCGGGCCAGGGCGTTCACTGCGCCAGCCGCCGCCGGGCTCCCGCCCCGGGCGCCGATGTTGGTGATCGCCAGCGGCCGCAGGGCGCCGGCCCACAGGGCGGCCTTCGACTCGGCGGCGCCGACGTAGCCGACCGGCAGGCCGACCACCGCCGCCGAGCGGACCGCCCCCGAGGCGTGGAGGTCGAGCAGGGCGAACAGGGCGGTGGGGGCGTTGCCGACGACCCACAGGGCGCCGTCGGGGTGCCGCGCCGCGGCGAGGCGGACGGCGGCGGCCGACCGGGTGTCGCCCGCCGGCGCCTCCGGGACCTCGTCGAGGAAGCAGACGGCACCGGCCACCGACGGGATGCCGGCCAGCACCATGCGGGCGTCGCACACCACCGGCGCCCCGGCGGCCAGCGCCGCCACCGCCGCCTCGACCGCCCGCTCTCCGACCCGGGCGGTGGTGGCGAACGACTCGTCGGCAGTGGCGTGGATCATCCGGGCCACGACGTCCCGGGCGCCGGCCGGCCAGGCGGAGAGGTCGACCCGCTCGGCCAGGATGCGGTAGCTGGCCTCCTCGATCGGATGAACGGCTTCGATCCCATCGACGGCCTCGACGGGACGGGCGGCGGGGACGATGGCGTCCACGGGGCAGACCTCCAGGCAGGCGAGGCAATCGGTGCAGAGCCGGTCGACGACCGCCGGTCGGCGGGGGGCCGGGACGAGCGCCCGTTCGGGGCAGGTGACCAGGCAGGCGCCACAGGCGGTGCACCGGGCGGCGACGGTGACGGTCACGGCGCCGGATCCGGGGGGGCCCCCGGATAGCCCCGTTCCGGTGTCGGCTCGGCCCCCGGGTAGCCCCGTTCCGGTGTCGGCTCGGCCCCCGGATAGCCCCGCGGCGTGACCATCCGTCCGCCCAGCCAGCGGGTGGTGCCGGAGCCGACGACCACCAGGGAGAGCATGTCGACCTGCTCCGGATCGAGCCCGGCCAGCGTGGTCCGGACGATGCGCTGCCCCGGCCGGCCGACGTCGGTCACGATCGCCGCCGGGGTCGCCGGCGGGCGGCGCCCGGCCAGGATTTGCAGCGCCCGGTCGAGTTGGCCCGTCCGCCGTTTGGAGCGGGGGTTGTAGAGCGACACGATGAAGTCCCCGTCGGTCACCGCCTGCAGCCGGCGCTCGATGACCGCCCAGGGGGTGAGCAGGTCGGAGAGCGAGACGGCGGCGTGGTCGTGACCCAGTGGCGCACCGAGGACGGCGGCCGCCGCCAGAGCGGCGGTCACGCCCGGCACCACGGTCACCGGCGGGTCGCCGTGGTGGGGTGCCAGCTCGCAGACCAGCGAGGCCATGGCGTAGACGCCGGGGTCGCCGGAGCAGACGAGAGCCACCGTCTGGCCGGCCGCCGCCCGGCGGAGCGCCTCGGAGCACCGCTCGGTCTCGGCGCCGATCGGGGAGCGGACGACGGTCTGGCGGGGGGTCAACAGGTCGTCGACGAGGTCGACGTAGGGGCCGTAGCCGACGACGGAGTCGGCGTGGCGGACGGCCGCCGTGGC
>JAICYE010000498.1 GCA_025934385.1 Acidimicrobiia bacterium
CGCCGGGTCGCCAACGAGTCAGTCAGCTTCCAAGCGGTCTAGGCCCTCGGGATCTCCCGGACGGTGTAGGTCTCGATGATGTCCCCGCCCTTCAGGTCCTGGAAGTTCTCCAGGCCGATGCCGCACTCGTAGCCGGAGGCGACCTCGCGGACGTCGTCCTTGAAGCGCTTCAGCGATGCGATCTCGCCCTTCCAGATGATGACGCCGTCGCGCAGGAAGCGGACCTTGGAGCCGCGGGTGATCGTGCCGTTGAGGACGTAGCACCCGGCCACCCGGCCGATCCGGGGAACGGAGAAGACCTCCCGCACCTCGGCGTCGCCGGTGACGACCTCCTCGAACTCGGGCTTGAGCATACCGACAATGGCGGCCTCGATGTCTTCGAGGGCCTGGTAGATCACCTCGTAGAGCCGGAGCTCGACGCCTTCGTGCTCGGCCACTTCCCGGGCCTTGCGGTCGGGCCGGACGTTGAAGCCGATGATCGTGGCGTTCGACACGTTGGCCAGGTTGACGTCGGACTCGGTGATCCCGCCGACGGCCCGGTGGACGAAGGCCAGCTTCACCTCGTCGCGCTCCAGCTTGCGCAGCGATTCGGTTAGCGCCTCGAGCGAGCCCTGCACGTCGGCCTTCAGCACCAGGTTCAGCGTGGTCACCTCACCCCGCT
Organism: Acidimicrobiia bacterium; assembly: GCA_025934385.1. The sequence goes on from JAICYE010000498.1 coordinate 662, forward strand.
GGATGTGGGCGAAGATGTCCTCCAGCTTGGTGCCACCGGTGTAGCCCGTCCCGCCGGCGAGCGCCGACTGGCGACGCCGTCGCCCACGGGATTCGGCCACGACCCGGGCGGTGCGGTCGTCGGGGGCGACCCGGAGCTCGTCGCCGGCGTAGGGCACCTCGTCGAAACCGAGGACCACGACCGGAACCGACGGGCCGGCCTCGGCGACCTGGTCGCCGCGTTCGTCGAGCATGGCCCGGACCCGGCCCCAGGCGTGACCGGCCACCATCGGGTCGCCGATCCTCAGGGTGCCCTTCTCCACGAGGACCGTCGCCACCGCGCCCCGCCCGGCATCGAGATTGGCCTCGAGCACGAGGCCCCGCACCGGCGCCTTGGGGTTGGCGCGTAGGTCCTCCACGTCGGCGACGAGGACGATGGCGTCGAGCAGGTCGTCGACGCCGAGGCCCTCGAGGGCGGAAACCTCGACCATCATCGTCTCGCCACCCCACTCCTCCGGGACGAGGCCGTGCTCGGTGAGCTGGCGGCGCACCTTGTCGGGGTCGGCGTTCTCCCGGTCGATCTTGTTGATGGCCACGATGATCGGCACCTCGGCCGACTTGGCGTGGTTCAGCGCCTCGACCGTCTGGGGCATGACGCCGTCGTCGGCCGCCACCACCAGCACGACGATGTCAGTGGCGTCGGCCCCCCGGGCCCGCATGGCGGTGAACGCCTCGTGGCCCGGAGTGTCGATGAAGGTGATCTTCCGCCCGTTCTGCACCGACTGGTAGGCGCCGATGTGCTGCGTGATGCCGCCGGCCTCGCCGGCCACCACGTTGGCTTCCCGGATGCGGTCGAGCAGCTTCGTCTTGCCGTGGTCGACGTGACCCATGACCGTGACGACTGGCGGGCGCGGCTCGAGGAGAGACTCGTCGTCCTCGTCGTCGTCATCGTCGAACAGCTTCTGCAGCTCGAGCTCGGCTTCCATGCCGGGCTCGACGAGGATCACGTTGGCGCCGAGTTCCTCGGCGATCAGCTCGATCATCTCGTCGGGCAGCGATTGGGTGGCGGTCACCATCTCCCCGGCCATCATCAGCATGCGGACGATGTCGGCGGGAGTGCGGTTGAGCTTCGGCGCCAGGTCCTGGATGGTCGTCAGCCGGGGGACGACGATCTCGCCCTCGGGGACGGGCGCGTCGGCCGGCGTATAGCTCGGCGAGGCGTGCGGCGTCAGCTCTTCGCCGCGACCGCGCTTCTTCTTCCGCCGGGGCCGCTGCTGCGGACCGGGCCGGCCCCGACCGGCGAACCCGCCGCCGGGCCCACCACCCGGACCACCGCCGGGACCGCCGCGACCGGGGAACCCGCCCCCACCGGGACCACCTCCGCCGCCGCCGGGGCGGCCATAACCACCGCCACCGCCGGGACCGCCGCCGGGACGCGGCGGACCGCCGCGGGGCGCGAAGCCACCACCCCCGGGCCGGGGCGGGCCACCCCCGGTGCGGGGGCCGCCTCCGCCGCCTCCGCCGGGACCGCCACGACCCTGGAATCCTCCCCGGGAACCGCCGGGACCACCGGGACCGCCGCCCCCCGGGCCGGCCGGTCGGGGCGCACCGGGCGGGGGCGGAATGGGCTTGCCGGAGATGCTGCGCGGGGGCGGAGGCGGGACCTGCCGGCCCGGCGGCGCGCCCGCGCCACCCG
>JAICYE010000459.1 GCA_025934385.1 Acidimicrobiia bacterium
CACCCGCCGTCCTGTCGCCCTGGACCGCGGCCGCCTGGGGCCTCGTCGCCGCCGGCGCACCGCTGGCCGGCGCCGCAGTCGCCGGCGTCTCGATCGCCGCCCTGGCCGGGGCCGCCCCCCGGCGAGCGCCCGGCCGCAGGAGCGACGTGCCGTCGACCGGCGAAACGCCGACGGAAGCGGCGGGCAGAGCGGCGGCTGCCGGGGACACCCGGGTAGAGCCGGCTGGCAGGGAGGTGGCGCCGGGCGACGCACGGGCGGAGTCGGTGGGCAGGCGGGCGGCGCCCGGCCGGCTGCCGGTTCGGGAAGGCGTCCGACTGGCGGGGCTCGGCCAGGTCGGCGGCGGCCTCTCACTGGCCCGGGCGGCGCGCCGGGCCTGGCCGCCGGCCGCCGTCCTCGTGGCCGTGGCCAGCCGGCGGAGCCGGCCGTCGCTGGCCGCCGCCGTCGTCGTCCCGCCGCTCGTCGACTGGTTGGCCCGCCGGCCGCGGCTCGACCCCGTCCGGTTCTCGGGACTGCGCCTGGCCGACGACCTCGCTTACGCCGCCGGCCTGTGGGCCGGCTGCGCCCGGGAGCGGTCGGTCCGGGCGCTGCTGCCGGCCATCGCCGCCGGCACCGGGCCGGGCGGGCGCAAACGGGCGGCGACTCGCACGCTTTTGCCCGGCCGCGCGTCCACATCGGGCGCCGGCCTGCGCCAGACTGGCGGGACAGGCGTCCCCGCCCCCCCGATCGGAGGCCGACCATGAAGACCAACGCCGCCGTCCTGTTCTCCCAGCCGGGAAAGTGGGAGGTCACCGAGGTCGACCTCGACGAGCCCAAGGCCAACGAGGTGCTCATCAAGATGGTGGCCGCCGGGCTGTGCCACTCCGACGACCACCTCTGCACGGGCGACATGCCGGCCATGAAGCTGCCCTTCGCCGGCGGCCACGAGGGGGCCGGCATCGTCGAGGCGGTCGGGCCCAACGTGAGCAACGTCGCCCCCGGCGACCATGTCGTGCTCCAGTTCATCCCCGGCTGCGGACGGTGCCGCTGGTGCGCCTCCGGCCAGCAGAACCTCTGCGACTCCGGCGCCATGCTGCTGGCCGGCTGCCAGCTCGACGGCACGTTCCGCATGCACAAGGGCGGCGAGGACGTCGGCCAGATGACCCACACCTCGACCTTCTCGGAGTACACCGTCGTGCCGGCCATCAGCTGCGTGAAGATCCCCGACGACATCCCCATGCCCGAGGCCTGCCTGGTCGGCTGCGGCGTCCCCACCGGCTGGGGTTCGGCGATCTACGGCGCCGAGGTGCAGCCCGGTGACGTCACGATCGTCATGGGCACGGGCGGCGTCGGCATCAACGCCGTGCAGGGCGCCAGGCACGCCGGCGCCACCCGGATCATCGCCGTCGACCCCCAGCCCCTCAAGCGGGAGATGGCCTTCCAGCTCGGCGCCACCGACGCCGTGGAGGACATCCGCCAGGCGGCCAAGCTGGCCCAGGAGGCCACCAACGGCCAGGGCGCCGACAACGCCATCATCTGCATCGGCGTCACCCAGGGGGAGCACATCGGCCAGGCCTTCGACGCCGTCCGCAAGGGCGGCACGATCGCCGTCGTCGGCATCGGCCGTGTCAACGACACCATCCCGGTCAGCCCGTTCATCCTCACCCTGTGGCAGAAGCGGATCCAGGGCGTGCTCTACGGGTCGCTGTCCCCCAGCAAGGACATCCTCCGGCTGCTGTCGATGTACCAGGCCGGGCAGCTGAAGCTGAAGGAGCTCGTCACCCGCACCTACAGCCTGGATCAGATCAACGAGGGCTACGCCGACATGCACGCCGGCAAGAACATCCGCGGGGTCATCACGTTCGACTGACCCGGAAGGAGGGACTCCGGTGCAGATCCGCATCGAGGCCGGCGACCTCCCGGGCCGCAGCTGCGGCCCCAGCCCCGACGAGCCCGGCGGGTACCACAACATCCACGTGGCGGTGCAGCGCCGCAACAAGCCCGGCGAGCTCCTCGGCCTCGTGCCCGCCGACTCGCCGTCGGCCACCTGGACGCTGGACTGCGCGGCCACGCCCTCCGCCACCGGCGTCGACCTCGAGGGCCCCTATATCCAGGGTCCGCCGGGCGGCCGTTTCATCTACCTCTCCTGGGGGACGGTCGACGAGGCCGGGGCGTTCACGATGTTCCGGCGGGCGAAGCTGTCGCTCGACGCCGTGCCGCCCAACGTGCGCGGCCAAGCGCTGCAGTCGGACGTGCTCGTCGGGCGGATGGGCCTCACCGACGGCAAGGGCCATCCGCGCTGCGCCAGCGTCCGGCCGCCGGTGATCGAATGGTCAGCGGGACGGGCGGGCTGACACCGAGGCGGTCGTCCTTCGTCGCCAGAGGATCCCGTCACGCACGCCACTCAATCGCCGACTTCGTCGATCCCGCCGCCCGGGAGAAGCGCCGGGCCCTGGCCATGAACCTCTGGCGCGACTGAAGCCGTGGGGCCCGGCCCCACGGCTTCAGCGTTGCTGCAATCACCCGGGCGGCCCGTCAGCTGGCCAGCCGGGTCGGCACGGACCCGCCGGCCCAGTCCTCCGCCAGCAGGCGGAAGCCGAGGCCGTGGACGGTCTGCACCCGGACGGAGTGCCCCGTCGCCTCCCCGAGCTTGCGCCGCAACGCCGACATGTGGACGTCGAGCGAGCGGGTGACCGACCACAG
>JAICYE010000193.1 GCA_025934385.1 Acidimicrobiia bacterium
CCGCCCCTCGGGCACCGAGCCGCTGGTGCGGATCAGGGTCGAGGCCCCCACCGAAGACGCCGCGGCGCGTTACACCGACCGATTGGAAGCCGCGCTGACCGCCGCCCTCGGGCCGCCCGGCTGATCTCTGGCGTTCCTCCGCAACACCTGTCGTTGCAGAGGAACGCCGGAGATCAGCGGCGGGCGCGCCGGCATCGTGGTCGTGGCGGGGCCTGGCCATCCCCACACTCTGCCAGCGGTTCGGCTAGGACGAGGACGTGATCCCGGACGGCAACGTGATCGGAGTCGGCATCGACGCCGTCGACGTCGACCGGTTCCGGACCGTTCTCGGCCGGCGCCGCCGCTTCGCCGAGCGGGTCTTCACGGCCGCCGAGCGGGCCGAGGCGGCCGGCCGGCACGATCCCGTCCCCGGGCTGGCCGCCCGCTTCGCCGCCAAGGAGGCGGTGATGAAGTCGTTGTCGGTCGGCCTCGGCGCCTTCGACTTCGCCGACGTCGAGGTCGTGCGGGGCGAGGGCGGCGCCCCGGCGCTCTCGCTCACCGGCCGGGCGGCAACGCTGGCCGCCGAACGCGCCGTGGCCGGCTGGCACGTCTCGCTGACGCACACGGGCACCATCGCCATGGCGGTGGCCGTCGCCTACCGCTGACGCCAACCGGGGTTCCTTGACCGGAATACAGCGGAAAAGGAACGCCGGTTCAGCGGCGTCGACGGCGGCGGCGCAGGCGCGACGGCGGCGGAGTGAAGAGCAGCACCAGGCCGAGGACGGCGGCGCTGAGTGGGCCGCCGGCCACCGCCGAGGACGCCTTCGGCGACGGGGTCCCCGGGGGTCGCTGCTTCGCCTTCTTGCCCGTGCCGACGGTGACGGTGGTCGACGTGGTCGAGGAGGACGACGAGGACGACGACGTCGAGGATGACGACGACGTCGACGACGAGCCGCCGACCGGGGGCACCGGCACGGTCGTCACGGTCGTCACCGGCGAGGGCTGGGTGGTGGTCGTCGACGCCGACGGCTGCGTGGTGGTCGTGCTTCCGCCGGTCGGCGCCGTCGAGGTGGTGGTGGACTCCGTCGGCGATCCGGTCGGGGTCGTGTTGTCGGGCGGCGGCGGTGCCACCGGCTTGGCGGTGTCGGTGGGGTCGAGCGGCCGGTCGGTGGCCGTCCCCCGGCCGACCAGCACGAGCTCCACCCACGTCCGGCCCGGAAGCAGCCGGGCGAACTTCCCGTCGAGCCCGCGGTACTCGGTGACGTCGTCCTTGTCGCGCTTGGTCCAGTGGACCGGCGTCAGGTAGCCGGCCGACAGGAACCAGGCGTCGCCGGAGCCGATCACGTCGGCCTCGGGCACGTGGGCGCCGGAGCTGTCGACGTAGCCGGTGTCGTGGTACGTGACGAACTGGAAGATCACGTTGGTCGGCGTGACCGGCCGGCCGTCGGCGTCGAGGTGGAGGGCGCCGTTCTGGATGCGGGTCCACCCGTTGGCGCCGGCGTCCCAGTCGTAGCTGACGTTGGTCGACGTCTTTCCCTGGTAGGTCCAGCTGGCCGCCACCCGCGACACCGGTTTCGAGCCTGGCTCCGACGGCCGTGTGCCGGCCGGCAGGTAGTCGAACAGCCGGGGCGGCGCCTGGGAGTCGGGGGCGGCCAGAGCCTCGAGCTGCGACGTGTTCGACATCAGGTTGTGGGGCGACCGCCGGGGAGCCTTGGCCCGGAAGTACCTGCCCGGGTAGTTGTCGACGCTGACGTCGACCATCGACGACTGCCGGACCAGCTCCTTGAAGTCGCGGTTGGCCCCCGAGTAGGCGAACAGCGGGTGGTTGAGCATGCTGAGCAGGGCGATGTCGGTCGACCGGGCGGAGCGGATCGGCCCCACCGGGTCGGACGGGGTCGAGTGGAAGACGGCGGCGAAGCGGGTGAAGCCGCCCTCGACCATCTCCTCGAAGACGACGTCGGCCTCGTTGATGCCCATCTGGGGCCGGGCGCCGCTCGGGACGTCGCCCACGTTGTCGATCTTCACCACCAGCGCCGGGTGGCCGGTCTGGTAGCCGCCGACGCCGATCCCGGTCAGCGGCGAGTCGCCCGGCTGGGAGACGGGCTTCGCCTGGGGCGGCGGGGGCGGGGGAGGCGGGGGCCGGACCGGCCGGGGCGGCGGCGGGGGGAGTTTGATCCGGACGGGCGGCGGGGGCGGCGGAGCCGGGGCCGTGGTGGTCGTGGTGGCCGTCGCCGTGGTGGTCGTCACCAGCTCCGGCGATTTGCCCATGGTGTCGACCCAGAGGAAGTCGGCACCGCAGGCGGGGAGCAGGAGGGCGAGGCCGAGCAGGCGCGCCGCAACTCGCAGCCGCGCCGACGTTGCCCCTCCCACGCTGTCACCTCCAGCCTCCCCAGTGGGCACCATGACCTTACATTCCGCTCTGGCGGCCGTGGTCGCGAGCGGGTCCACGGAGCCCGGATCCGAGGGCCGTACGATGGCTGAGGATGCTTCCTGTTCTCACGCCCGCCGAGATGGCCGCCCGTGACGCCGCCGCCATCGCCGGTGGGGTCAGCGAAGCCACGCTGGTCGAACGGGCCGGCGGGGCCGTGGCCCGCGGCGCCCGGCGCCTGCTCGGCGGAACGTACGGCCGGCGGGTCGTGATCGTCTGCGGCAAGGGCCACAACGGCGCCGACGGCCGCGTCGCCGGTCGGCACCTGGCCGGCTGGGGGAGCCGCGTCAACCGCTTCGAGCTGGCCGGGGGCCGGCACGGCGGGTCGCCGCCGGCCGGCTCCGACGGACCCGGCCTCGACCGGCCTGCGCTCGATCGGTCTGCGCTCGACCGGGCGCTGGCCCGGGCCGACCTGGCCGTCGACGCCATGTTCGGCACCGGCTTCCAGGGCCCGCTCGCCGGCGACGCCGCCTTCGCCGCCGAGGCCCTCACCGCCGCCCCCTGCCCGGTGCTGGCGGTCGACATCCCCTCCGGCGTCGACGGGCTCACCGGCGCCGTCCGGGGCACCGCGGTCGCGGCGGTGGCCACCGTCTGCCTGGCCGCCCTCAAGCCGGGGCTCGTCTTCCATCCCGGCGCCGCCCTGGCCGGCGACGTCGAGGTCCGTGACATCGGGATCGACGTCCGCACCCCGCCGCCGTTGCTGGGCGTCACCGAGGAGGCGGACGTCGCCGCCTGGTTACCCCGCCGCCCTCCCGAGAGTCACAAGTGGTCGGTCGGGGGCGTCTACATCGTCGGGGGATCAGAGGGCATGACGGGAGCGGCGATGATGACGAGCCGGGCCGCGCTGCGGGCCGGGGCGGGCATCGTGGTGGCCGGCCTGCCCGGCGACGCCGCCCCCCGGGCCTCGGGTGGCGAGGTCATCACCCGGTCGCTGCCGGCCACCGCCTCGGGCGCCCTCGACGAAGGGGCGGCCAAGGAAGTGCTGGACGGGCTCGACCGCTTCCGGGCCCTGGTCGTCGGCCCAGGGCTGGGGCGGGACCCGGCCACGGTGGCCGCCGTGCGGCGGCTGGTGGCCGAGGCGCCGGTCCCCCTCGTGCTCGACGCCGACGGCCTCAACGCCCTCGACGGCGACGTCGGCCTGCTGGTCCGCCGGCCGGCCGCCACCGTCGTCACGCCCCACGCCGGGGAGTACGCCCGCCTGGCCGGCGAGCCGGTGGGCGAGGACCGCGTCGCCGCCGCCCGGCGCCTGGCCGAGCGGGCCGGCGCCGTCGTCCTCCTCAAGGGCAGCCGGACGGTGGTGGCCGCGCCCTCCGGCCGGGCGGCGATCAACACCACCGGCGGGCCCTGGCTGGCCACGGCCGGGACCGGCGACGTGCTCTCCGGCGTCGTCGGTGCCCTGGCCGCCATGGGCCTGCCCCCCTTCCGGGCAGCGGCCGCCGGCGCCTGGCTCCACGGCCGGTCGGCCGATGTCGCGGGCCATGCCGGCCTCGTGGCCGGCGACCTCATCGACGCCCTCCCGGCCGTCCTGGCCGGGCTCGGCGCCGGAGAACAGAACCGGTCGAACCACCCGGATCGCCCCGAATGAGCCCGTCAGCCGCCATCCATCCGTTCCCGAACCCGCCCCGGGCGGTAAGAAGACCACGTACGCCCTCTGGAGGTGCGATGCGGATGCTGCTCCCGTCCGAGGCCACTCAACCCCACCCCGCCTTACGAGAGCTGTCCGACACCTCGGGATCCTTCACGCTGTCGAAGCCGTGGCGGCCGGCCTGGGCCGAGGTCGACCTCAACGCCATCCGCCACAACGTCGGGCTCCTGGCCCGGCTGGTCTCGCCGGCCGGGCTGATGGCCGTCGTCAAGGCCGACGGCTACGGGCACGGCTCGGTGGCCGCCGCCTACGCCGCCCTCGAGGCCGGCGCCACCTGGCTCGGCGTGGCCCTCGTGGAGGAGGGCGTCGAGCTGCGGGACGCGGGCGTCGAGGTGCCGATCCTGCTGCTGTCCCAGCCGCCGGTCGAGGCGGCCCGGGCCGTGGTCGACGCCGGGCTCACCCCGGTGGTCCACAGCCGCCGCTTCGTCGACGCCCTGGCCAAGGCGGCGGCCGACGCCGGCGCCGTCGACCCCCAGCCCGTCCACCTCAAGGTCGACACCGGGATGCACCGGATCGGCTGCTCCCCGAGCGAGGCCCTCGACCTCGCCCCGGCCATCCGCAAGCACCGGGAGCTCCACCTCCAGGGGCTCCTCACCCACTTCGCCGTGGCCGACGAGCCCGGCAATCCCTACACCGCCCGGCAGGTGGCGACGTTCGAGGCCGTCCGCAAGGAGCTGGCCCGGCTGGGGGTCCGGCCGCCGCTGATCCACGCCGCCAACTCGGCCGGCGTCCTCACCGCCCCCGAGGCCCGCTACGACCTGGTCCGGTGCGGCATCGCCGTCTACGGCATCGCCCCCGCCGCCGCGCTGGACGGGCGCCTCCCCCTCAAGCCCGCCCTGAGCCTCAAGGCCCGGGTCAGCTACGTGCGGCGGCTGGTGGCCGGGGAGCGGCTGTCGTACGGGCTGCGCTACGAGCTGAACGTCCCCTCGACAGTGGTGACCGTGCCGGTCGGCTATGCCGATGGCGTCCCCCGCCGGCTCGGCGAGGTCGGCGGCCAGGTGCTCATCGGCGGCCGGCGGCGGCCGATCGCCGGCACGGTCACGATGGACCAGCTCCTCGTCGATCTCGGGTCGAGCGACGGCGACGTCGCCGCCGGGGTCGAGGTCGGGACCGAGGTCGTACTGCTCGGCCGGCAGGGGGACGACGCGATCACGGCGGCCGAGTGGGCGACGAAGCTCGGGACGATCCCCTACGAGGTGTGCTGCGGCATCGGCGACCGGGTTCCCCGCCGCTATCTCGGTTAGCCGTGCTCATGGCGGCGGGCCCCTGCCCTCCGGGCATCCCGCCGCGTGGCGGGGGGGCCCCCCCCCCCCGCGCCGGAGGGCGGCCCATGGCCCC
>JAICYE010000370.1 GCA_025934385.1 Acidimicrobiia bacterium
GATCGGCGGGCCGTTCGGGCCGAGCCGGGCGGCCGTCGCCCGGACGGCGGCGGCGAGGTCGAAGGCACCGGGTTCGAGGAGGGCGTAGACGGCCAGCAGGTCGACCGCCGGGTCGTGGCCGACGGCGCTGAGGACGTCGGCGAAGGTCTCGCCCGGGCGGCCGGTGTCGACGGGGTTGCCCTGATGGGTGAGAGCGGGCAGCAACCCGGCCAGGCGGGCCGAGGTCGGCGGCGACAGGGGCGGAACGGCGACGCCGGCGGTCTTCAGCCGGTCGGTGAAGAGCACGGCCGGGCCGGCCTGGCCGGTGACGAGGCCGACGCCGGGGTCGGCGGCCGGGGCGAGGCGGGCGGCGTCGAGGGCCACGAGGGCGTCGACGAGTTCCCGTTCGTCGTCGACGAGCACAGCGCCCGCCGACCGCAGCGCAGCGCGGGCGGTGCGCCAGGCGGGCGTCAGCGCCCCGGTGTGGGACAGGGCCAACTCGCCGACGTCGTTGCGGCCCACGACCAGCGCCACCACCGGTACGAGGTCGCTGCAGCGTTCCACGGCCTCGACGAGCCGCCGCCCGTCGGTCACGCCCTCGACGTGGAGGGCGACGGGCCCGAGCGAACCGGCTTCGTCTTTTGGGGGGCGTGACGCACCGTGAGCGTGCGCCACGCCCCCCAAAACCGTGCCTGGGCCGGGCCGGTCACCGGCGGCCTCGGCGGACAGGTGGTCGAGGACGTCGGCCGCCGTCAGGTCGAGACCGTTGCCGATGCCCACACCGAGGTGCAGCCCAAGGCCCGCCCCGGCCAGGAGGAAGGCCGCGGCGTGGAGGACGCCACCGCTGCCGGCCACCACGCTCACCCGTCCGGCGGGAAGACCATCGGCGCCGGGGACGAAGCTGGCCACGAGATTCCGGCCCGGAGCCAGGAATCCCGACGTGTTGGGCCCGAGCAGGCGCAGGCCGGTGGCGGCCACCACGGCGGCCACCTCGGCCTGGCGGGCGAGGCCCGGGCCGCCGGCCTCGGCGAACCCGCCGGCGCAGACCAGCGCCGCCCGCGCCCCGGCCGCCGCCGCCTCGACCAGCGCGGTCGCCGTGGCCGCCGCCGGCACGCACAGCACGGCGAGGTCGACCGCCGCCCCGGTCGCCACCACCGCTTCCGCGATGCTGCCGTACACGCCGCCCGACGGGTCCGGCCGGCGCTCGTTGACCAGCAGCACCGGTCCCGGGAACGAGGCCAGCGACCGGGCCATGGCCGCCCCGAGCTTCCCGGGGTCCGTCGATGCGCCGATCACCGCGACGCCCCGGGGGGCGAACAGCGCGTCGAGCCCGGCGCCGGAGGACCGGCGTTCGTTGTGTCCACCCGTCCGTCCAAAATCAACGCCGGTCTTCGACGACCGGCCCACGCCGTCCGGCCCGGTCACGCCGGCGCCCCCACGATGGCGGGGTCGGCGGCCAGCCACGAATGGGCCACCCCCTCGTCGGCGCCGACGAGGTCGGCCCGGCCGGACAGCACCAGCGTGGCCGCCTCGGCCGGCCGCAACGCATCGTCGACCAGCAGCGCCGGCACGCCCCGCACCATGCGGACCTCCTCGCACAGCAGCACTCTGGTGACCGGCGAACCACCGCTCACGGCCACCACGGCGGCGCCGGCGCCGATCCCGGCCGCCAGCGCCTCCAGCGCCGCCGGCAGGTCGGCTTCACGCTCGGGCGCCGTCAGCCACAGCCCCCAGTCGCCGCCGGCCGCGCCGCTCACCTCGCGGCCGGTCGCCGTCGGGCCGCCGGCCGCGCCGCTCGCCTCGCCGCCGGTCGCCGTCCCGCCCCCGGCGGCCTGCGCTTCGGCGCGGCGGAAGGGTACGACCGTTTCGCCGTTGCGGCGCACGACCGGGACGGCGCCGGCGTCGCCCCCCGACCCGGCGACGGTCACCACCCGTCCGTCGAGTTTGCGGCCGGCCACGGCCAGCGGCGTGGACAATGGCGGAGCGCCGAAACGGCCCACCCACCAGTCGAGGACGTCGGCCACGAACCCGGGGTCGCGGGTGGCCAGCTTGTCGAGCGGGCTGGCCCGGGAGAAGGAGTGGAAGGCGAACTGGGGAGCGTCGAGGTGGTCGTGGTAGCGGCCGAAGTGCTCCCACCACGAGAGGCTCGGCCCGGCCGCCCCCTGGATCCTGGCCACCGGCGGCCGGCGGGCGGTCTCGAAGGCGTCGAGCGCGGCGTCGAGGTCGCCGGGGTGCTCACCCAGGGCCTGCACCAGACCGGCGGCGTCCTCCATGGCCATCTTCGTGCCCGATCCGACCGAGAAGTGGGCCGTGTGGGCGGCGTCGCCGAGAATGACGGCGTTGCCCTGCCGCCAGCGGCCGCAGCGGATCGTGCGGAAGTTGCCCCACCGGGAGTTGTTGACCAGCAAGGGATTCCCGTCGAGGTGCTCGGCGAACAGCGCTTCCAGGTAGGCCAACGACTGCAGGTCGCTGGGCCCGGGCGGCTGGGAGACGTCGAAGGCGTCGAGCCCGGCCCGCCGCCACGACGCCTCGTCGGTCTCGACGATGAACGTGCTCGCCTCCGGGCCGTAGGGGTAGCCGTGGACGGCGAAGACGCCGTCGGGGCCCCGCTCGTGGATGAAGGTCAGCCCGTCGAAGAGCTTCGTGGTGGCCAGCCAGATGAACTTGGCCGACGCCACCGTGACCGACGGCTGCAGCTGCGCCTCGAAGAGGCGGCGGACGGCGGAGTTGGCGCCGTCGGCCCCGACGACGAGGTCGTAGCCGTCGAGGAGCGCGGCGGGGTCGGGCACGTCGTGGCCGAAGCGGAGGTCGACGCCGGCGGCGGCGGCCTGCTCGTGGAGGAGGCGCAGCAGCGTCACCCGGGCGATGGCCGCCATGCCGTTGCCGCCGCAGCGCCAGCGCTCTCCGTGGATGCGGACCTCGATCTCGCTCCAGTGGACGCCGTGGTCGGTGAGCGCCCGCAGCAGCACCGGGTCGACGTCGTCGATGCCCCGGAGCGTGGCGTCGGAGAAGACGACGCCGAACCCGAAGGTGGCGTCGGGGGCGTTGCGCTCGAAGACGACCACGTCGGACGATGGGTCGGCCAGCTTCAGCAGTGTGGCGGCGAAGAGACCCCCTGGGCCCCCGCCGACGATGGCGGTGCGCACGCCAACAAACATAACGTAATTGCAACGACGGACGCAATAGTGCTAGTCTTGTGCCGACGCTCGGAGCGGAATTGTTTCGAATGCAAGCACGGATCACGCTCGCATCGCAGTAAGGGGGTCGACGGGGATGGGACGATTCCGGAACTTTATCGCGACGGTCGGCGCGCTGGCGCTCGGGATCACCGTGCTGCCGGGCGGCGTGGGGGCGGAGCCGGCGAAGCC
>JAICYE010000428.1 GCA_025934385.1 Acidimicrobiia bacterium
CCGGTCGACCCCCGTCAGAGGGCGGCGACGGCGGCGGCCTCCTCGGCGCTGAGCACCCAGGTGGCGGCAGCGGCGTTGGCCGCCACCTGCTCCGGACGGGTGGCCCCGGCGATGACCGACGCCGCCGGCGGCTGGGCCAGGAGCCAGGCGATGGCGAGCTCACCGACAGTGCGGCCGCGCTCGGCGGCGAAGCGTTCGTAGGCCTCGACCCGGTCGAAGTTCTCGTCGGTGACGGCGGAGGCGAACCGGTCGCTGCGGGCGAGCCGGGTGCCGGCCGGAAACGGTTCGCCCCGGCGGTACTTGCCGGTGAGGAGCCCGGAGGCCAGCGGGAAGTACGGCACGACGCCGAGCCCGGCGGCCTCGGCCGCCGGGACGACGTCGGCCTCGACGTCGCGGTGAAGGAGATTCCAGTGGATCTGGTTGCCGGTGAAGGGTGCCCAGCCCCGGGTCTCGGCGATGGCGGCGGCGGCGGCGATCTGGTCGGCGTCGTAGTTGGAGCAGGCGACGTGGAGCGCCTTGCCCGCCCGCACCAGCCCGTCCAGCGCCTCGAGGGCCTCCTCGATGGGAGCATCGGCGTCGGGCCCGTGCTGGTAGTAGAGGTCGATGCGGTCGGTGCCGAGCCGGCGCAGGCTGATCTCGGCGCCCTCCCGGACGCGGGCGGCGAGGGCGCCGGGCGTGTAGGGCTGCTCGGCCGGGCGCGGCAGGAACTTGGTGGCGATCACCGCCTCGTCCCGCCGGGAGCCGAGGGCGGCGCCGAGCATCTCCTCCGACTGCCCGCCGCCGTACATCTCGGCGGTGTCGAAGTGGGTGACGCCGGCGTCGAGGGCGGCGTGGACGACGGCCGCGGCCTGGCGGCGGTCGATCGCCATCCCGAAGTTGTTGCAACCGAGGCCGACGACCGACAGCGCCGGCCCGGCCTTACCGAGCGTGCGTGTCTCCATGTCGGACAGCGTAGGGGTCGGGGCGGACGGCGCTCGCCGACGGCCCCGGCGGGACCGTCACAGGGCGCCTTTACGATGACGGTGGTGGCGGAGTCCGGGACGCGGTGGACGGTCGACGACGTGCTGAAGCTGGCGCCCGACGCCGCCTCGGCGGGGGCGGCGCGGCGGCTGTCGCTCTCGGCTGTGTGGTCCCAGGCCGGTTCGAGCGGATCCCTGCTGTGGGGCCGCTGCCAGGGCAGCGCCCGGGAGCCGTACCAGGTGACGATCGACCTCGACGAGCCGTCGTTCCGCTGCACCTGCCCGAGTCGCAAGCATCCCTGCAAGCACGGCCTGGGCCTGCTCCTGTTGTGGGCGGACGGCGGCGGATCGGTGGCCGACGACGCCCGGCCGGCCGACTTCGCCGCCGATTGGGTGCAGCGGTTGGCCGCCCGGGGGCCGGGAGGCGCCGGCGGCGCTCGGGCCGGGGCCGGCCGGGGCGATGCCGCCGCGCCCGATCCCGAGGCGCAGGCCCGGCGGCTGGCCCGGCGGATCGAGACGATGTCGGCCGGGATCGACGAGTTCGAGCGGTGGCTGCTCGACCTCGTCCGCCAGGGGCTGGCCTCGGCCCGCCACCAGCCCTACGCCTTCTGGGACGCCGCCGCCGCCCGCCTCGTCGACGCCCAGATGCCCGGGTTGGCCGACCGGGTGCGGGCGCTGCCGGGCCTGCTGCACTCGGCCGGCGACTCGGCCGGCGACTGGGCCGACCGACTGCTGGCCGAGCTGGCCCGGGGGTACCTGGCGGTGTCGGCCTGGCGCCGGCGCGACGTCCTACCGGAGGGCGTGCTGGCCGACCTCCGGGTGGTGCTCGGCTGGCCCCGGCGCGTCGACGACGTCCTGGAGCGGGGGGAGCGGGTCACCGACCGGTGGGCGGTGGCGGGCCTGGCCCGGGAGGACGACACCCGCCTCCAGTCGCAACGCACCTGGCTGGTCGGGGAGCGCACCGGCCGGGTGGCGATGATCCTCGACTTCGCCGCCGCCGGGGCGAGCCTGGCCGTGGCCGAGGTGCTGGGATCGGTCGTCGAGGCCGAGGTGGCGCTGTACCCGGGCGGCGAACCCCAACGGGCGCTGTTCACCGGTGAGCGGTCGGTGGTGGGCCCGGCCGGTGCGCTGCCCGGCCTCGCCGCCGGTATTCCCGCCGACGGGGTGTTCGGCGACGTCGACCGGTCCGGCCGGGTTGCCAGTGCCCGGAGTTCCGGGGCTGTGGCCGCCGCACTCGACCGGGTCGCGGGCTGGCTGGCCGCCAATCCCTTCTCCGACCGGTTCCCGATGGCGCTGGCCGGGGTCGTCCCTGTCGTCGACGGAGCCCGGCGGCTGGTGGTCGAACCCGGCGGATCGGCCCTGCCGTTGAGCGGCGACGGCGATGTCCTCACGCTGCTGGCGATCTCGGGCGGAGCGCCGGTCGACGTCTTCGGCGAGTGGGACGGGTTCGTCCTCACCCCGCTCAGCGTGGAAGCCGACGGCGCCCTGGTAGGGCTGTGACGACGCCGGCGCCGCCGCAGGCCGATCCGGCCCCGCCGGTCCCGGTGGCGGCGTCCTGGGAAGCGCTGCTCGCCGCCGCCCTGGTCGGCACGGCCCGGCGCCGTCCGCCTCTTTCCGTCCTGCACCTCGGCCTCAGCCCCGCCCGCGACCCTGCCGCCTCGACCGCCGCCACCCCGAACCGGCGTTCCTCACCGGTGCCGGCGCCCGGTGAGGAGCGCCAGTTGGAGGGGGACGCCGACCGGTGGGATCCGGCGGCCGAGTTGCTGGCCACGGCGGCGGTGCTGGCCGCCTGCCGGCGGGCCGGCGCCCTGCCCGGCCAGGCGCCCGGTGAGCTACCGGCCCCGGCCGACCCCGACGACC
>JAICYE010000341.1 GCA_025934385.1 Acidimicrobiia bacterium
ATCGATCCGTCGTCGACGGCCGGGCCGGCGTTGGGCTCGTCCCGACGTCGGCCGCGGCAGGTGTCGCGGCCGACGGGCTCTCGAAGTCGGGGTACCACGGAGTCGACGTCGGCGACGGCGGTGCCGGGGCCGTCGGCCGGGGCTCAGCCGGCACGGCCGTCGACGACGGATCGATCACCGGTCCGGACTCGGCGGTCGGCGGGATCGGCGGAAGCTCGGGGTGGTGGTCGGCCATGTCTGCTCCTGACGGCTCATTCGACAGCATCGTCGCCACCGGTTGGAGGCACCTCGGAGGAACCTGGGAACCAGCTGGGAGCGCCGGCTCGGCGGTCACCCGGCCGTCAGCTCCGGACGTCGGGATCAGGTCCAGTCGCCCGACAGGCGGCGGCTGACGATCGCCTGGGCGGCGGCCGGGCAGGCCCAGTAGTTGTCCATCTGGGCGCCCTCCACCGTGGCGATGCAGTCGGCGCTGTACTCCAGCGCCTCCTCGCCGCTCACGCCCCATGGCGCCATGTCGGCGGCCAGCTGGTCCCGGTGTCCGCTGGCCCACTGCCAGGCGTGACCGAGCTCGTGGAGGACGACGTAGCGCAGCCGGGTCGGACTGGCGAAGGCCGTCGGCCCGATCCACAGGCTGTTGTCGCGGTAGTCGTAGATCCCCCAGTGGCAGCAGTCGGTGGGGTTGTAGCCGATGTGGATCACCACGCCGGCCGCCCGCCAGTCGAAACCGCTGCTGTCGGCGATCGCCTCGACCTGGGCCAGTTGGCCCGAGTCGGCCGAGTCGGCGGTACGGACGGCGCCGGTGGTGCTCGTCGTCGAGGACGTCGCCGGTGGGGCCGTCGTGCTGGTCGTGCCTGCCGCCGCAGCGGTGGTCGTGGTGGTGGGACCAGCCGCCGGGGCGCTGGTCGTGGTGGTGGGATCAGCCGCCGGGGCGCTGGTCGTGGTGGTGGGACCAGCCGCCGGGGCGCTGGTCGTGGTGGTGGGACCAGCCGCCGGGGCGCTGGTCGCGTCGAGGATGGCGGCGACGGTGGCCGCGGCGGCCCCGGTGCTCGCCGTCGTGGGGGTCGACGACCCGACCGGCGAGGCGCCGGCCGCCTCCGGGCCGGCCCGGGCGACGAGCACGGGCGCCAGTGCCGTGGCGGCCACGGCCAGGGCGGCCATCGCCCACCACGGCCGTCGCCGGAGCGAGGGAGACGGTGTGCTGTCCATACCGTCTCCTCGGACCGGACGCTCCGTTACGTATCAGTCGAAAATGGGAGAACGCTATGAACGTGCCGATTCCCGGCGAGGCGCTCCGGCGCCGCCAGGTGGCCGACCTCGAGGCCATGCTCCCGGCCTTCGTCGACCGCTCGCCGCCCGCCCGCCTCGCCGAGGAGCGGCTCCGGGCCCTGTGGACGCTCCGGCTGGTGGTGCTGGAACCGTCCCCGCGGCACCGCAAGCGGCTGGCCGGCGTCGATCCCGCCCGCTTCCCGTCGGGAGCACGCACGGCCAAGGCCGATGTAGACGTCGGCAAGGCCCGCCAGCGAGCCATGCGAGCCCTCATCGAGGAGACGAAGAAGCGATGACCGCCAAGCGCTACCACAGCGTCTGGGGTGCCATCGAAGAGCAGCCCGTCGAGGCCGACAACCTCAAGATCAGCGCCGTGCTCATGGCCGAGCTCGCCGCCTCCATCGACCAGGCCGGCCTCACCGGAGCCGAAGCCGCCCGCAGGCTCGAGGTCACCCAGCCCCGCATCTCCGACCTCGTCGGCGGAAAGATCGACCTCTTCAGCATCGACACCCTCGTCAACCTGCTCAGCGCTGCACGGCTCCGCCTCGATCTCGTCGTCCGCGCCGCCAAGGCCAGCTGAACGCAAGGACGCAAATATGGGCGGGTTGACAGCCCGCCGGCGCCGCTCACAGTTCCGGCATGAGCGGTGCGGCGGAGCCCCTCCGGCGGAGATAGTCAGCGGTTAACCCGAACCTATCGGGTTAAGCGCTGCACAAGTGGCCCGGCGTCGGTCTTCCGGAACGTGCCAGTCCCGACGTCGGCGTCGGCGATGATGGGGCGGTTCGACCGGTTCGGGGCCTCGCTTACGCAGCCGGGTAATCCTGCGCTGCCCCAAACCGGCAGTCATCACCGCGCCATGCCCCAGGTCAGGAACTCTGAGGGCGGACGCGACGCCGCCCGGCCCTGGGGCAAGGGACCGGGCGGCGCGCCGCAGCGGGTGCAGCGGATCAGAGAAGCAGTGCAGGATCAGTTCGTCGTCGTGGGCGTCGTCCCTGTTCCGTTCGGCCGATTGCGGCCGCCGAAGCCGCCGAACCCGCCGAACCCGCCGGCGCCGTTGGCCGGGGCGATCGTGACGTTCTGGGCCGTGGTCGTGCCGTTGGCGGTGGTGCCCCGCACGACGATCGACGTGCCCGGCTTGAGGTCGGCGATCGTCCCGGAGTCGGTCTTGCTGATCGTGGCGCTCGACGGAACGACGACGGTGGCGGTCGAGCCGTCCTGCTGCGTCACGGTGACCGTGTTGCCGTCGACCTTGCTGACCGTGCCGAGGACGCCGCCGCCATTCGGCCCGAAGGCCCGGGCGCCGTTGGCCCCCTTGGCGGCGTTGCCGCCTGCACCGGTCCCGCCACCGAAGGTGCCGCGGGCCCGGTTGCCGATGGCCCCGGCCTGGGTGGTGGTCGAGGTGGTCTTCTTGAGGCTGGCGCCGGCGGCGGCGCCGGCCAGGGCCACGACCACCAGCGCGGCGATGGCGATCGGCAGGCGGACCCGGAAACCCTTGGCCGGGCCGGAGCTCGGCCACAGCTCGCCGTCGTCGCCGGAGGCGGAGGTGGAGGCGGCGGCCGGGGGGACGGGGGGAAGCGTGTCGTCGGGGTTCATGTCAGTCGCTCCTTGGAAGGAAAGGTGGGAACGCCTACTCGTGGCGCAGGGCTTCGATCGGACGGAGGGAGGCGGCCCGGTTGGCCGGGTAGATGCCGAAGAACAGGCCGACGACGATGGCCACGCCGAAGGCCAGAGGAATGCTGTAGGCGGCGATCACCGGCTGGATGCCGACGATTCTGAAGCGACTGCCGATCAGCCCGGCGGCCACGCCGGCGGCACCGCCGATGAGGGACAGGATCACGGCCTCGCCCATGAACTGGCCGAGGATGGCCCGCTTGGGGGCGCCGATGGCCTTGCGGATGCCGATCTCCCGGGTCCGCTCGGTGACGCTGACCAGCATGATGTTCATCACGCCGATCCCGCCGACGAGCAGGGAGATGGCCGCCACCGCCGCCAGCAGCACGGTGAACGTGCGGGTGGTCGACTCCGAGGCGTCGAGCAGGCTGCCCTGGTTGAGGACGCTGAACGGCGACGTCGACCCGTCCGACACGTTGTGGCGGGAGTCGAGGATCGTGAGGACCTCGGCCTGGGCCTGGTCCATCACCGACGACGACTTGGCCTGGGCCACGATCTGGCTGTAGCCGCTCGTGCGGCCGGCCAGGGTGTCGATCACGGCGGTGTCGGGGGCGATCACGATGTCGTCGAGATCCTGGTTGCCGTTGGTGCCCTTGGCCGCCTGGATGCCGACGATGTTGTAGGCCACGTTGTTGATCTGGATCGTCTGGCCGATGACGTTGGTC
>JAICYE010000151.1 GCA_025934385.1 Acidimicrobiia bacterium
AGTCGATCCGCTGCTGCGCCTCGGCCGGGATCGGGTCGCCGTACCGCTCCCGGGCTCCGGCCTGCGTCAGCTCCCGTAGGTAGGAGTCCTCCGTGTGGCCGGAGGGAGTGGGGAACGACGGCAGCACCGCCTTGCCGAACTCGATGTCGACGTTGGCCCGCTCGGCGATCCACAGCGTGTTGTCGCAGGCCTCGGGGACGTCGGCGAACAGCGCCCGCATCTCGGCCGAGCTCTTCAGGTAGAACTCCTCGGCGTCGAACTTGAACCGGTTGGGGTCGTCGCGGGTGGCGCCCGTCTGCACGCAGAGCAGGGCGTCGTGGGACTCGGCGTCGTGCTTGTGGACGTAGTGCGAGTCGTTGGTGGCCAGTAGCGGCGCCCCGATCCGCTTGGCGATCTCGATCAGCTGCGGATTCGTGCGGTGCTGCTCGGGGAGGCCGTGGTCCTGCAGCTCGACGAGGAAATTGTCCTTCCCGAGGATCTCCTGGAAGCGGCCGGCGGCGGCCAGCGCGCCGTCGGGATCGTCTTTCAGCAGCGCCTGGCAGATCACCCCGCCGAGGCAGCCGCTGGTGGCGATCAGCCCCTCCCGGTGCTGCTCGAGCAGCTCGAAGTCGAGCCGGGGCTTGTAGAAGAAGCCGTCGAGGTAGGCGGCCGACGACACCTTGATGAGGTTCTCGTAGCCCTTCGTCGTCTCCGACAGCAGCGTCAGGTGGAAGATCTCGTGCTCGGCCCGCCGGGGCCGGTCGTGGCGGGAGCCGGCGACGAAGTACCCCTCCATGCCGATGATCGGCCGGATCCCCTCCTTGCGGGCGGCGTTGTAGAAGTCGAGGACGCCGTACATGTTGCCGTGGTCGGTGATCCCGATCGCCGGCTGGCCGTCGGCGGCCGCGGCGGCCATGACGTCGTTGATCCGCGCCGCGCCGTCGAGCATCGAGAACTCGGTGTGGAGATGGAGGTGGACGAAGGAGTCGCTCAACCGGGACCGTCCGCTTGTCCACAGCCTGTGGACGGGCTGTGGAAAATCACACCACTGTAGTTACTGCCCGCAGAGTACGGAGTCGCCGGATCGGGCGCAAGCGGCGGTGTGGTAATCCGGCGCCATGCGGTTCTGCCCGAACTGCGCCGCCCCGCTCCCGCACCGCCCCCCGCTGCGGTGCCCGGCCTGCGGCGCCGAACACTGGCGCAACGCCAAGCCCTGTGCGGGGGCCCTGGTCACCGATGCGGACGGGCGGCTGCTGCTGCTGCGCCGTAACACGGAGCCCTGGCTCGGCTGGTGGGACATCCCCGGTGGGTTCTGCGACGCCGAGGAGCACCCGATGGCCGCCGCCGTTCGGGAGACCGGGGAGGAGACCGGCCTCGCCGTCGAGGTCACCGGCTACCTCGGCATGTGGCTGGACCGGTACCCCGGCCCCGACGACCCCGACCACGTGGTGACCCTCAACGCCTACTACCACGCCGTGGCCCGGGAGCCGGTCGGAGCCCCCGATCCCCACGAGACGGCGGCCGTCGGCTGGTTCGGGCCCGACGAGCTGCCGGAGATCGCCTTCGAGCACGCCCGGCTGGTGCTCGCCGCCTGGCGCGACGCCGTGCGGGCGGGCCGCACGGTGACGCCGCTGCCCGACCGCGTCAGCGCGGCAGGGCCCGGCGGCGGCTGAAGTACAGCGCCGCCCCCCCGAGGAGCAGGATCGGCAGGATCAGCGCGGCGACGATGCCGAGCACGATTTTGATCACGATGCCGACAATGAAAAAGGCGACCAGGCCGATCAGGAGCGTCTGCCCGACCGACCAGTTCTGCTCGCCGGGGAGGATCGCCCGTAGCGCCACTCCGCCGATGGCTCCTTCGATGCACAGGCCGAGAATGAACCGGATCATGGACCGCTCCGTTCAGGGGCGCCGGCCTCGGCCGGCCAGGAGGGGGACAAGCATCTCGTCGGGGCTCAGGCTGCCGTGGCCGGCCAGGAGCCGGGTCTCGCGGGGATGGGTCGGGTCGGCGAAGGCGACATTCCCCCTGGCAGCCAGTGTGACATCGCCGATCCGGCCGAGGACGTCGCCCGGGGGGGGCTCGGGGCCCAGCCACCCCTCGTCGATCAGCTGGTCGCGGCCGAAGACCCAGGCGACGTCGCCGAAGGCGTCGTCCGCCGCCTTGAGGAGCTCGCCCTCCGCTCCCGGACGGGCGTAGATGTAGCGCAGTCGGGCGTCGCCGGCGTAGGCCCGGACGTGGCGGGCCACCGGCTCCATCGTCACCCACTGCTCGAACTGCACCTGGCCGTGGTCGGCGGTGACGACCAGCGCGGTGTCGGCCGGGAGGACGTCGAGGAGGTCGCCGACGAGGCGGTCGGCGGCGACCTGCTCGGCCGGGAAGAAGCCGTCGAGGATCCCGTACTCGTGGGCCACCTTGTCGACGCCGTCGTAGTAGGCGTAGACGAACTGCTCGCCGGCCTCGACGAGACGGGCGACGTGGGTCACGAGGGTGGCCGTCGTGCGCCACCCCACGAAGCGGACCCCCCGCATGTGGGACTCGGTGAAGCCCGTGCGGGCGAACTCGGCTCGGACGACGACGGCGATGTCGCGCCCGCCGAAGGGCGAGTGGACCAGCGTCACCGACGATGCGTCGGGCGGCCGGCCCTCGGGCACCTTCCAGCGCAGCACGTCGAGCACCTGGCCGCCGACCAGCATCCGGTAGCCGACCATCCCGTGGGCGGCCGGAGCCAGGCCGGAGGAGATCGACGTGAGGGCGGCGGCCGTGGTCGACGGCACCACGGTGGTGATCGGCCCGCCCTCCAGAGCGGCCAGCTCCGGCAGCCGGGACCGGGCGGCGTCGATGGCCCGCCAGCCGAACCCGTCCAGCACGAGGAGGACGACGGCCCGGGCCCCCGCCACCGGGGCCGGCAGCCAGGGGGCGGACTCCCGGCCGAGCAGCGCCGGGACGAGGCCCGACACCGAGGGGCCGCCGTAGTCCGGCCGGATCTGGTCTGCGGTCACGTCCACGCTCTGGAGGGTAACCGTCGCGGCCGCCTCTCCAGTCGATCCAGTCGACCCGGTCCGACCGTCGCGCGACGATTGCTTTCGTGAAGGTGTCGACCCGGGGGGACTACGCGGCGCGGGCGCTGCTGTCGATGGCGCTGCACGGCTACGACCGGCCGACGTCGGTCAAGGAGATCGCCGAGCGGACGGGCCTGCCCCAGCCCTACCTCGAGCAGATCCTCCTGGCGGTCAAGGGGGCGGGGCTGGCCCGGTCGAAGCGGGGGGTGGGCGGCGGCTACGTCCTCGCCCGCCCGCCGGAGGAGATCACGCTGGCCGACATCGTGGCCGCCGCCGACGGGCCGATCACGACGTACTTCGACTCCCATGACCATCGGGAGGGCCACTGCGCCCTCCAGGACGTGTGGGTGAAGGTCTCGGAGTCGATGCGCTCGATCCTGGAGGGCTTCACGCTGGCCGACCTGGTCGAGCGGGCCCGGATCGGCCACCTCGACGCCGAGGGCCGACCGCTCGGGATCATGACGCCAGACGACTGAGCACCGCCGCCAGTTCGGCCGGCAGCGGGTCGGAGAACTCGAGGCGCTCCCCGGTCGACGGATGTGTGAAGGCCAGGCCGTGGGCGTGGAGGAACGGCCGGCCGGGCCGGAGCGGGTTCCGGTCGCCGCCGTAGGTGCCGTCGCCGACCACCGGGTGGCCGATGGCGGCGAGGTGGACCCGGATCTGATGTGTCCGGCCGGTCTCCAGCCGGCACTCGACCAGGGCGCAGATGGGGTGCTCGAACTGCATGGCGACGTCGTAGCCGGTGCGGGCGTCCTTCCCCGCCTCCCGGACGGCCATCCGGGTGCGGCGTGTGGCCGAGCGGCCGATGGGGGCGTCGATCGTCCCCCGCTTCGAGTCGAACCGGCCCCAGGCCAGGGCCAGGTAGCGGCGCTCCACCTCCCGTGCGGCCAGGGCGGCGACGAAGGCCTCGTAGGCGGCCGGCGAGCGGGCGACCACCATCAGGCCGCTGGTCTCCCGGTCGAGCCGGTGGACGATCCCCGGCCGCATCGGGTCGCCGACGCCGGCGATCTCGGGGAAGCGGTGGAGCAGGCCGCCGGCCAGCGTCCCCTCCCGGTGGCCGGCGCCGGGGTGGACGACGAGCCCGGCCGGCTTGGACACCACGACGACGTCCTCGTCGGCGTGGACCACGGTGAACTCGACCGGCTCAGGTTCCGGCGGGTGGTCGGCCTCGGGCTCGCCCTCGACCTCGACCTCCTCGCCCTCGGCGAGGCGGCGGCTCTTGGCCACGGCCTGCCCGTCGACCCGGACCGCCCCCTCTTCCACCAGGAGGGCGACGTCGGCCCGGCTCCACCCGGTGAGCAGTGCCACCGCCCGGTCGATCCGCTCTCCGGCCAGCGCCGCCGGCACGTCAAAGATCAAGACTTCCAGCCCCGCACGGCGATCAGGATCACGCCGATGGTGATGGCGCTGTCGGCGATGTTGAACGTCGGCCAGTGGGGCACCTTGATGAAGTCGACGACCTCGCCCCGCAGGAAGCCCGGCGAGCGCACGAGCCGGTCGACGAGGTTGCCCACCGCCCCACCCAGCACGAGGGCCAGCGAGTAGGCCATGACGGCGTCGGCCGTCCGCCGGGTGGTGCGGACGATGTAGGCCGCCATCAGCACCGCCACCACCGCCAGTACCGGCGTGAGGTTGGTGAGGAGGCTGAAGGCGCCGCCGGGATTGCGGGTCAGCCGGAGTTCGAGCAACGAGCCGACGACCCGGACCGGCCCGTCGGAGAGGCCGGCCACCGCCCAGACCTTCGTGAGCTGGTCGATGACGACGACCCCGGCGGCCACGGCCAGCGGGCCGGCGGGGGAACGGCGGGCCGCTTGCGTGGCCGCCGCGTCGGCGGTCAGCGGCGGCGCTCCTCGCGGGACTTGCACTCGATGCACAGGGCGGCGAACGGCAGCGCCTCGAGCCGGGCCACGGCGATCTTCCGGCCGCACCGCTCGCAGATGCCGTAGCTGCCGGCGTCCATCCGGTGCAGCGCCCGGTCGATCTCCTCGACGGCGGCGGTGGCCGAGGCCGACAGCGCCAGGTCGCGCTCCCGCTCGACGTTGAGGGTGTCGCCCTCGCCCGACTCCTCGTCGAACTGGGTGTCGCCCGGTTCCCGCTCCGAGGCCAGCGCCTCGGCCTCGGCGGCCAGGTCGCGGGCCTGGCGCATGTAGGTCTCCCGCTCCTCTTCGAGGAGGCGGCGGAGCTTGTCGAGCGTCTTGGCCGGGAAGCTGCCGGACGCATCGGTCGCGACGGCGGACACCGGCGCGGCAACGGCCTTCGGCTTCGTCGCCGTCGCCGTCCGCTTGCCCTTCGGCGCTTCCGCCACCGCTACCTCCGAGTTCCTCTTCGTCGGGATGTTCCTCGCCGCCGGAGCAGCCTTCGCCTTGACGTTGACGGCCTTCGCCGGGGGCGACTTGACCGCCTTGCCGGGCTTGGCGGCCGGCTTCGCCGCTTTGACCGCTTTGACGGGCTTGGCGACGGCCTTGGCCTTTGGCGTCGCCGCCAGGGCTTTCGGCTTCGGCGCCGCCATTGGCTTCGGTGCAACACCGGCCGGCTCGGCCTTCTTCCGGGTGGTTTTCGACGTCGCCTTGGCCGGGACCTTGGCCGCGGCCTCGGGACCTCCGCGCGTCTTCGAAGCCGGCTTGTCGAGGGACCTGCTCGCCCCGGCTCGTGCCATGACCGCCTTCTGTCCTCCGGCCCACGCGCCTCGGGCCGCCCAGGAGCGGCCCGCATCTCGAACGGGTGATTTTACCAGCGTAAGGGTCGCGACCGGCTCATTTGCCCCGCGCTGGTCTTCCGTCGGCGGTCTTCGCCTCGTTGAGGGCGACGCGGAGGCGCTTGTCGGCCTCCTCGGCGTCGACGCCCTTCAGCCGGAACCGCTTGGCCCGGGACGACTGCCCGGAGGTGAGCTCGACGTCGTCCTCGGGGACGGCCAGCGCTTCGGCCAGGAGGCTGCGGGTGGCGTCGTTGGCCCGGCCCCCGAC
>JAICYE010000363.1 GCA_025934385.1 Acidimicrobiia bacterium
CACCGGTCAGTTGCCCGAGCACGAGGGCCTCCAGCGCGCCATGCGCGGCGCACTCGCCGACGCCAGCCTGCGGCCGGACGAAGTCGACTACGTCAACGCCCACGGCACGTCGACGCCGCTCAACGACGCCTCCGAGGCCGAGGCCATCGTCAAGGTGTTCGACGGCTCCCCGCCGCCGGTCACGTCGACGAAGGGCGTCACCGGCCACCTGATCGCCGCCGCCGGTGCGGTCGAGGCCGTCGCCTCGATCCTCTCCCTGCGGGACGGGCTGGCGCCGCCCACCGCCAACCACGAACGGACCGACCCCGAGATCGCCCTCGACGTCATCGCCGGCTCGCCCCGGCCCCTGCGGGGCCCGGTCCTGTCGAACTCCTTCGGGTTCGGCGGCCACAACGCCACGCTGGTGTTCGGGCCGATCGAGGGCTGATGACGCTCTCGCTCGAACCGGGCGGCGGCGGCCTGTCGCCGGGGCTGCCGGTGGCCGGCGGGGCCAGCGCCGCCGTCACCGCCGCCCTCCGCCGGGTCGAGGGGCGCGACGTCGCCCTGTTCCGGCTCGACGGGGGCAAGCACCGGGGCGCCATCGGCCCGCCGGAGGGCGTGGCGCTCGAACGGCTCGTCACGCTGGCGCTGGCGCTGGGAGTGCCCATCGTCGGCGTCCTGGCCACCTCTGGTGCCGACATCCACGAGGGCGTGGCGTCGCTGCACGCCTGGGGCCGGGTCGCCCGGCAGGTGTCGCGGGCCTCGGGTGTCGTCCCGATCGTCTTCGCCGCGGTCGGGCCCTGCACGTCGGGGCCGGCGCTGATGCTGGGCCTGGCCGACCACGTCGTCATGACGCCCGACGCCTTCGCCTACGTCAGCGGGCCGGAGGCGGTGGCCGAGTTCACCGGCGTGGCCATCGACCGGGTCGGGCTCGGGGGTGCCGCCGTCCACGACGCCCGCACCGGCGTGGCCTCGCTGGTGGCGGCCGACGAGGAGGACGCCATGCTGGCCGTGGCCGATCTCCTCTCCTACCTGCCGGCCAACCACGTCGAGGACCCGCCGCTGTCCGGCGGCGGCCTCGACGACCCGCTCGACCGGCCATGCCGGCGGGCGGCGGCGGTGGTGCCCGATGCCGCCCGGGCGTCGTACGACGTGCGCACGGTGCTGGCCGACATCCTCGACGAGGGATCGCTGCTCGAGGTGCGGGCCCGCTACGCCGCCAACATGGTGACGGCCTACGGCCGCCTCGCCGGCCGGCCCGTCGGGGTCATCGCCAACCAGCCCCAGGTGCGGGCCGGCACGCTCGACATCGAAGCGTCCCGCAAGGCCGCCCGGTTCGTGCAGCACTGCGACGCCTTCAACCTGCCCATCCTCACCTTCGTCGACACGCCGGGGTTCGAGCCGGGGAAGGACCTCGAGTGGCGGGGCATGATCCGCCACGGCGCCGAGCTCGTCCACGCCTACGCCGCTGCCACCGTCCCCCGGATCTGCCTGGTCCTGCGCAAGGCCTACGGCGGCGCCTACATCGTCATGGACTCCCGGGAACTCGGCAACGACGCCTGCTTCGCCTGGCCCGGAGCCGAGATCGCCGTCATGGGGTCGAAGGGTGCGGTCCAGATCCTGTTCGGCAAGAAGCTGGCGGCCATGGCCGACGCCGGCGAGCGGGAACGGGAGCGGCTCGCCCTGGAGCGCGACTACGACGCCCGGTTCTGCTCCCCCGTCGAGGCGGCCGAGCGGGGTCTGGTCGACGAGGTCATCGACCCTCAGGACACCCGGCGGGTCCTCGGCGCCGCCCTCGCCGTCCACATCCGCAAGCGGGAGACAGCCGTGGTCCGCAAGCATTCGATCTCGCCCTGCTGAGGAGTACCGCAATGCTGTTGCAAGGGAAGCGCGTCCTCGTGACCGGCGTCCTCACCGACACCTCCATCGCCTTCTCGGTGGCCCGCTGCGCCCAGGAGCAGGGAGCAGAGATCGTGCTGACGTCGTTCGGCCGGGCCATGAGCCTGACGAAGCGCGTGGCCCGCCGGCTGCCGATGGAACCCGACGTCCTGGAGCTCGACGTCAGCGACCCGTCCCATCTGCAGGCACTGGGGTCAGAGCTGGAACGGCGCTGGGGCCGCCTCGACGGAGTGCTGCACGCCATCGGCTTCGCCCCCGAGGCCTGCCTGGGCGGTGACTTCCTCCGGGCCGCGTGGGAGGACGTCGCCACCGCCGTGCACGTATCGGCGTACTCGCTCAAGGCGCTGGCCGAGATGGCGCTCCCGCTGATGAAGGGAGGTGGCACTGCGGACGGGCGGGCCGGCGGATCGATCGTCGGGCTCGACTTCGACGCCACCGTCGCCTGGCCGGCCTACGACTGGATGGGCGTGGCCAAGGCGGCGCTGGAGTCCACCGCCCGCTACCTGGCCCGGGACCTCGGGCCGGCCGGCGTCCGGGTGAACCTGGTGGCCGCCGGGCCATTGCGGACCGTGGCGGCCAAGTCGATTTCCGGCTTCGACAAGTTCGAGGACGCCTGGGTCGCCCGGGCCCCGCTCGGCTGGTCGATCACCGATCCGGAGCCGGTCGCCCGGGCCTGCGTCGCACTGCTGTCGGACTGGTTCCCGGCGACGACCGGCGAGATCGTCCACGTCGACGGCGGCTACCACGCCATCGGCGCCTGAACGCGGCTTCGGCCCGGGAGAGCCCGGGCCGAAGCGGTGGTGAGGGTGGAGCTCAGTAGTTCACGTGGACGTAGATGTCCTCGACGTTGTTGCTGGCGGCGCTCGGGTCGAGGGTGCTGGCCTTGGAGTCGATGGCCACGAACCGTCCGTCCATGCTGAGCGCCGGGCTGTAGCTGTCGCCGTCGCCCTCGGCGCCGTTGGTCGACGTGATCCGGCTCGTCGCGCCCGTCTGGAAGTCGTGGACGAACACGTCCGTGCAGGGCGTCTGGGCGCAGTTGGAGCCGTTGGTGTCGCCCGGCACGAGCGTGTTGACATCGGACCAGAAGGATACGAACCGGCCGTCGGAGCTGATGGTCGAGTCGGACCCGACGTGGCTGCTCCCGGTCGTGCCGGTGGCCTGCGCGCCTCCGCTTTGGACGCTGGCCTGGTCCACGGCGCCCGTCTGCAGGTCCTTCCGGTAGACGTCGACGTCGCCGCCAGCATCAGCCTGGTTGAAGTTCGTGGCCTTGCTGTCGAACGAGACATAGCGCCCGTCGGCACTGACGGAGGGGCTCTCGCTCGACTTGTCGCCCGGCGCCCCCGAAGCATCGGAACTGACCACGGTGATCTGCCCGGTGTCGAGATTGCGCATGAGCACCTGGCTCGTGCCACTGAGTCCCGAGGCCAGGTTGGTGGCCGTCGACTGGAAGGCGATCTCGTGCCCGTTGCCGCTCAGGCTGGCCCGGTTGGAGGCGGCGTTGCCGGTGCTCCCGTCGGCGGCGGCGCTGACCAGGCTGACCTG
>JAICYE010000576.1 GCA_025934385.1 Acidimicrobiia bacterium
CAGGTCGAGATCGGACTCGTCGTCGACGAGGCGGGCCGCACATCCGGCCCGTTCGGCCACCTCGGCCAGCCGGTTGGAGTTCGAGGAGTTGGCCGAGCCGGCCACGAGCACGGCGTCGCAGTCGCGGGCCAGGGC
The DNA here is from genome assembly GCA_025934385.1 of Acidimicrobiia bacterium. The sequence goes on from JAICYE010000576.1 coordinate 136, forward strand.
CCGGACGGCGTCCTGGCGGTTCTGGGTGGCGTAGCAGATGTCGTCGTCGGCCTGGCCGGCCAGCGCGGGGAAGCGGGCCCGGAGGGCGGCCACCACCCCGGACACCTCGTCGAGCGCCAGCGTCGTCTGCGTCAGGTAGGCCACCCGGTCGGGGTCGTCGACAGCGAGGGCGGTGACGTCGTCCTCGTCCTCCACCAGGCTGATGTCCGGCACCTCGCCCAGCGTGCCCTCGGTCTCGTCGTGGCCGGCGTGGCCGATGAGCACGAGGCGGTAGCCCTGGCGGGCGAAGCGGCGGGCCTCGGCGTGGACCTTGGCCACCAGCGGGCACGTGGCGTCGATGACCCGCAAGCCCCGGTGGTTGGCCCGGGCCCGCACGGTCGGGGCGACGCCGTGGGCCGAGAACACGACGGTGGCCCCTTCCGGTACGCCGTCGAGCTCGTCGACGAACACCGCTCCCCGGGCTTCGAGGGCCTCGACGACGTGGCGGTTGTGGACGATCTGGCGCCGGACGTAGACCGGTGCGCCGAAGCGCTCCAGCGACCGCTCGACGATCTCGACCGCCCGGTCGACCCCGGCGCAGAACGAGCGGGGTGCGGCCAGCACCACCCGGCGGGGCCGGGCCGCCGCCGCCCATTGGGCCAGCACCGGCGCCGCCCGCCGCAGCGCCCGGTAGGCCAGCACGCCGCCGGTCACGGTGCCGGGCGAGCGCAGCGGCCGGCTGGGCGTGTCGACCACCGCCCGGAGGACGGCCAGCGGCCGGCCGGCCGCCGCCTCCACCAGCCAGCGGGACTCCATGTCGACGGCCAGGGTCCCGTCGTCGGACAGGGCCTTCGCCTCGGCCGGGCCGACAAGGTGGTCGACAGACAGGACGGGCCCGCAGCGGGCGGGAACGCCGGCCCGCCGCAGCGCCCCGGCCAGCACGGCCGACCCCGGCACCGGGCGGCAGCCGAGCGGCCCCCGCACCTCGGAAGCGACGACGACCTCGCCGGGGACCAGGTTCTCGTCGAGACCCCCGCCGAAACCGACCACCGCCACCGCCGGGGCGCCGGCACAGCGGGCGGCCAGGTTGACCGCCGCCCGGGCGGCGGCGTCGGCGCCGAGGCCCGTCCGGTGAACCTCGAGGTTCGGCGCTCCGGCGGCCACGGCCCGGGCCTCGAGCCGCAGCGGCGCCAGGACGACGGCCGGACGGTCACTCATCCGTCCGCTCCGGCCATCGTTGGCGTCACGGCCCTCGTCGAGGCCGGAGCGGCGCTCTGATCCAGCACGGCTTCGGCGGCGGCGACGCCGCTGCGCACCGCGCCCTCCATCGTGGCCGGCCAGCCGGTGGCCGTCCACGCTCCGGCCAGGGCCACGCCCGGCAGCCCGGTCCGGGGGCCGGGCCGCAGCGCCCGGTTGCCGGGCCGGCAGCGGAATGTCGCCGCCGGCTCCCGGGTGACGACGGCGTCCTCGACCCGGGCCCGGCCCGCGGCCGGGAACAGCTCGGCCAGGGCGGTGGTGAAGGTGGCCACGCGGTCGGCCGATCGCCGCCCGATGAAGGCGTCGGCGGCGGACAGCGACAGGCCGAGGCACTGGCCCCGGCGGAGCCCGGCCGGCTCGGTGCGGTCGAAGACCCACTGCAC
>JAICYE010000609.1 GCA_025934385.1 Acidimicrobiia bacterium
CGCCGATCCTGGGCGCTCTCGCGCGCTACGTGGTGGACGGTCGCGCGGTCCGCGACCCCTTGGAACTAACCATCTAGGGGCGGGCGCCGGGCCCCTACGGGATCGTGATGAACTGGACCGTGTTGTCCTGCAACGTCGGGACGGAGGCCACCCGGTCGGCCCGGCGAAGGCCGAGGTCGGCGGCGTTGGCGATCTTGGCCAGGTCGGTCGCCTTCCCGTCGGCCGTCACCCGCCAGACATGGCCGGTGTTGTCGCCGACGATCCAGTCGGCGTCGAGCTTCTCGATCCCGTCGAGGTTGCCGAGCGGCGCCATGTCGCCGAGGGGCCGGACCGCTTTGCTGGCCATGTCGACCATCAGAACCCGCCCGGGCCCCCGCGGCTTCGGACCGTCGCCGTCGGGGTCGCGCCCGTATCCGGCCACCATGAGCGTTCCGCCGTCGACGAACAGCCCGTTGGGGTTCTCCAGCGCCGGCGACTGCAGCCAGACCTCGGCCTTCGATCCCCCGGCGGGGACGCGGTAGATGGCGTCGCGGGCGGTGTCGGAGACATAGGCGTCGCCGGTGCGGTCGTCGACGGCCACATCGTTGGGGAACTGGGCGCCGAGGGCGTCGAGGTCGATGGTGCGGCGGATCTTCGCCCCGGCGACGTCGATCACGACGAGTTGGCCGACGTCGGCCACGAGGAGGTCCTCGCCCCACCGGTGAATCCCCTTGGGGGAGCGCAGGCCGGTGACCCACTTGGCCGACACCATCTGGCCCGCCGCCGACACCTTGCTGAGGTAGCCGTCGGGCGCCCGGCCCATGGGATCGATCGGGCCGGGCCCGATGTTGGAGACGTAGAACGACCCGGTGGCGCTGTCCCAGGGAGCGCTCTCCGGGTTCTCGAAACCGGTCAGGGTGCCGCCGGTGTGGGCTTGCGCCGGCCACACCGGGGCCGCCATACCGACGAGCAGCGCCATGACGAGCAGGCGGCGCATGACCAGCCCCCTCCTTGATCCCCCGGCGGCATGGCCCCAGCGCCGACCCTCGGCAAGTCTCCCACGCTGCCGGGCCGGCGTTAAATGTCAGACCCTGTCGGTAGGTTCCGCTCCGTGGACGTGCTCGCCTCCGTGCTGGCCCTCGTGTTCCCGGCCCGCTGCGTCGGCTGCGGGGCGGCGCCGGGCGCCCTCTGCCCCGCCTGCCTGGCGGCCGCGACGCCGGCGCCGCCTGCGGCCGTGCGGCCGGCCGGGGTCGACGAATGGGTGGCCGCCTTCGCCTACGAGGGCCCGGTGCGAGAGGCGCTGGCCCGGCTGAAGTACCGCAACGCCCGCTCCGCGCTCCCGGGGTGGGCCACCGCCCTCGTCCACCAGCTCGTGCGTCCCGGGCCGGCCGGCGCCGCCCCGGTCGACGTCGACATCGTCACGTGGCCGCCGACGACGGCCGTCCGGCGCCGGCAGCGGGGCTTCGACCAGGCCGAGCACCTGGCCCGGGCGGTGGGGCGGGGCCTCGGCGTCCCCGTCCGGCGCTGCCTTTCCCGAGTGGCCGGCCCGTCCCAGACGGGCCGTTCGGCCGAGGAGCGTCGGCGCGGGCCGGTCTTCC
>JAICYE010000351.1 GCA_025934385.1 Acidimicrobiia bacterium
CGGCTGAGGGCCCCGATCAGCACGAACACCGCCACGTAGGCTGCCGACCCGGCCACGGCGGCCAGGAACAGCGGCCCGATGGCCCCCGGGACGCCGGCCAGCGCGGCGCCCACGCCGAAGGGCACGGCCAGCGCCGCCACCGCCACCGCCGTACCGGCCAGCCAGCGGCCGGCGACGACGGTGGCGAAGGAGGCGGGGGAGAGCCAGGTGAAGTGCAGCGTCCCGGAGCGGACCTCGGCGCCGAGGACGGCGTCGCCGATCACCAGGCACCCCACCGGCAGCACGACCCCGAAGAGGCCACCGTCGGCCACCTGGGCCAGCGCCACCGGCGCCGAGTCGGGGATCAGCCGGGCGAGCAGGGCGAACAGCAGCGCCCCCGCCGCCGGCAGCATCAATCCGATGCGGCGCTTGGTGGGGAAGCAGGCCCGCAGCGCATAGCCGGCGCAGACCGCCACCAGGCGCGGCTCGAACCGGCCCCGCCGGCCGGCACGCGACGGCGCGGTCACCGGACCAGCTCCCGGAACAGGGCTTCCAGCGACTCGTCGAGCGGGCGGACCTCCCAGAGGCGCACGCCGGCCTGCCGGGCCAGCCCCGGCAGGGCCAGGGCGAGGTCGCCGGCCCGGCGGGTGGCCACGGTCAGCCGGTCGCCGTCGACGTCGAGGCCGCCGACGGCGTCGTGGCCGGCCAGGGCGGCGGCCAGCACCCGGGGCGGATCGGCCCGCACCAGGACCCGCCGGGGCCGGTCGGCCATGGCGTCCCGGATTCCCCGCCGGTCACCGGCGGCGGCCAGCCGGCCGGCCACCAGCACCACCACCCGTTCGGCCAGGCGCTCCACCTCGTAGAGGACGTGGGAGCTGACCAGCACGGTCCTTCCCTGGTCGCCGAGCTGGCGGAACAGCCGGATGAGATTCACCCGCTGGACGGGGTCGGCGCCGTTGAGCGGTTCGTCGAGGATCAGCACCGTCGGGTTGGACACCAGCGCCGCCGCCACCTTGGCCCGCTGCCGCATTCCCTTGGAGAAACCGTCCATCGGCCGGTCGGCGACGTCGAGCAGCCCCACCACCGACAGCCACCGCTCGGGCGCCTCCCGGTCGGCCACGGAGTGGAGGGCGGCCCGGTACCGGGCCAGCTGCCGGGGGGTGATGCCGCCGGGCACTGCCTCGTCCTCCGGCACCAGCCCCACATGGCCCTGCACCGCCCGGTCGCGGCGGGGATCTCCGCCGGCCACCCACACCCGCCCGGCGGAGACCGACAGCAGCCCGGTGACCGCCCGCATCAGCGTGGTCTTGCCGGCGCCGTTGGGCCCCAGCAGGCCGGTCACGCCGGGCCCGAAGGAGCACGACAGCTCGGAGAGGGCGACCTTGGGCCCGAAGAACATCGAAACCCCGGACACGACGACCGTCGGCTGCGGCACGAACGCCGGGTCGAGCGCGGGATCGGCCGGAGGAGCGGCCACGGGCAGGGTCGCCGGCGCTCCCGGCCCGTCCATCACCGCTCCGCCCAGCGGTAGCGCCACAGCAGCACCCCGACCGACACCGCCACCACGACGACGTAGCCGGCCACGGCCAGCGGCCCGGCCCCGGCCACGCCGGTCAGCGGGCTCTTCTCGTCGACGTGGCCGAGGAACACGAGGTCCCGCACCACCAGCGGCAGCGACAGGAGGTTGAACAGCGGCCCCCGGCCGCCGAGGGCGCCGGCCTCCTTGAGGATGTGGGCCACCACGGAACTGATGATGACGAGCCCGAACACCGACGCGCCGGCCACGATGCGGCGGGCGGTCAGCGACGAGACGGCCAGCGACAGCGCGGCGTAGTACAGCGCCAGCGCCGCCACCGCCACCGGGACCTTCCAGAGGATGTCGGCGTGCTGGGAGACGTAGTGCAGCGAACCGTCCTTGCTGACCAGCGTCTGGCCGACGTAGAGCAGCACCTGGGGGAGGATCGAGAAGGCGAACACCAGGCTGGCGATGGCGCCGAGCTTGGCCGCGACGTAGTCGGTGCCGGTCAACGGCCGGGCGAAGATCACGGGCAGCACCCGCTGGCGGCGGTCGGGGCAGACGACGTCGGGGGCGCACACCGCCACGAACAGCAGCAGCGCCGACGAGACCCCGACGTACTCCCGGTAGGTGAAGAACGAGAACCCCTCCAGCGGCGAGTTGCGGGTGGCGTAGCCGATGCCCACGTTCACCGCCGCCGGAACGCTGACGACGCCGAGCAACCCGAGCGGCAGGAACTTCTGGCGCCAGGAGCGGCGCAGGCCGACGGCCCGGCGGACCGACGCCTTGTACAGCGCCAGGACCGACGCCGGCCGCCCACCCCGGGGCCCGTCGTAGGGCCGGTAGCCCCGGTCGTAGACCGCCCCCCGGGCGCTGCTCACCATCCGGCACGCTCCCCGGCCCGGTCGAGGGCGCCCCGGTCGAGGGTGAAGGCGTCGTCGAGCGACGCCGCCCGGGAGGACAGGCGGTGCAGCGGCAGGCCGAGCTCGGCCAGCACGTCCCTGATCGTGTCGAGCACCGGGCCGGGCTCGGGCCCGACCACCACATCGACCGAGCCGCCCTCATCGGACGCCGAGGCCGCACCGCCGTCCGCCGCCGGCCCGCCCGGCGCGAGGCCGTCGTCGGTGATCACGGTCAGGCCCCGCTCGGCCAGCGCCCGGGCCAGCCGCCCGACATCGGCGTTGACCTCCACGGTCAGCTTCCCGGTCTGGCGGAGCAGCGTCTCGGTCGGCCCGGCCACCACCAGCCGCCCGGCGTCGAGCATGACGACGTGGTCGCACACCCGGGCGACGTCGTCGAGCAGGTGGGTGGCCAGCAGCACCGAGATCCCGAACGACGCCAGCCGGGCCACCAGCGCCAGCATCTCCTCCCGGCCGGTGGGGTCGAGTCCGGCGGTCGGCTCGTCGAGCAGCGCCAGCTCCGGGTCGGCCACCAGCGCCTGGGCCAGCTTCACCCGCTGGCGCATGCCGGTGGAGAAGCCGCCCACCGGGCGGAAGCGGGCCTCGTCGAGGCCGACGAGATCGAGCACCTCCGAGGCCCGCTGGCGGGCCGGCCGCGGCGGCAGCCCCGACAGCTCGCCGAGGGTGGCGACCACGTCGGCGGCGCTCTGGTCGAGCGGCAGGCAGTCGTGCTCGGGCATGTAGCCGAGCCGGGCCCGGGAGACCACCGGGTCGCCGGCCACCGCCCGCCCGCAGACCTCGATCGTGCCTTCGGTCGGACGGGCCAGGCCGAGCAGCAGCCGGAACAGCGTCGTCTTGCCGGCGCCGTTGGCTCCCACGAGGCCGACGAGGCCCCGGGGCACGTCGACGGTGAGGCCGTCGACCGCCGTGACGCCGCCGTAGCGCTTGGTCAGCCCGGCGGTGCGGAGAAGGGGGGTGGCGATCAGTTCGGGGACGGCCGCCGGGCCGGCGTCACGGACCGACCTTGTAGAGGTCGCGGGTGACCTCGTCGACGAGCCGGGTGGCGGGGATCGAGTCGACCTCGCCCCGGGCCC
>JAICYE010000129.1 GCA_025934385.1 Acidimicrobiia bacterium
CTGCCCTCGGCCGAGGACGGGTCCACCCGGGAGATCGTCCCGCTCGACGAGCTCGTGGCGGGGTTCGACCTGGCCCGGGTGGCGCCGTCGCCGGCGTTCTTCGACCACGACAAGCTGAACTGGATGGACGGGGAATACATCCGGGCGCTCCCGTCCGCAGAGTTCGTCGAGCGCTGCCTGCCGTTCGGCCGGCAGCGCTACGGGGACAGGCTCGACCCGGACGTCTTCGCCGGCGCCATGGCCATCGCCCAGGAGCGGGCCACGACGCTCGTGGGCGCGACGGAATCCGCCTGGTTCCTGTTCGTGCCCGAGGAGGAGTTCGCCGTCGTCCCCGAGTCGGTGGAGCGGCTCCGGGCCACCGAGCGGGTGGGGGAGATCCTCGAGGCGGTGGCCGGGCACCTGGAGGCCTGCGAGTGGACGGTGGAGGGCGTCGACCTCCGGCCCGTCCTCGAGAAGCTGGAGATCAAGCCCCGCAAAGGGCTTCCTGCCGTCTACGCCGCGGTCGAGGGCACCCACGCCGGGCTGCCGCTGTTCGACTCCATCGTCCTGCTCGGCCGGGAACGCTCCGTGGGCCGGGTCCGCGCCGCTCAACGCCTCGTCGCCTGACCAGGCCATTCTGGCGTTCCTTTTCCGCCGTATTCCGGTAAACGAACGCCGGTTTCCCGGCGGGGCCGCCCCCCGGCTTTCTGGCGTTCGATTTCCGCTGGATTCCGGTACACGAGCGCCAGTTCGGGGAGCGCGGGTGAACGTCCAGCCCAACGGGCAGATGGGGATCAGCTGCCCCCGGGGCACGGTCAGCCGGCACGTGGCCGCCTTCTACGCCCGGGGAGGCACCGATGCCAGCGGCAAGCCGACCGGCATCGCCCAGGTCGACCCCACCTTCACGGCCCAGGCCGACACGCCCGACGGGCCGTCGACGGCCCTCATCGGCGCCCACGACCTCTACATCGCCGGCAACTTCCAGCTGGTGAGCGACACGCCCGGGGCCAACTTCCGCCGCCAGCCGGGCTTCGCCGAATTCCCGGCCATCGGGTAGGAGCCAGAAGCTCCCCCCGACGACCCCCGGTCCGCACGGCCGGACCCCACCCGTCGGACGGGGGCGCGTCGAGCGCTCCGCTCCGGATTCTGGGGGGCGTGAGGCACCGTCAGCCTGCGCCACGCCCCCCAAAAGCGAATATGGCTGGTGAGGTGGAGCCCGGAGGGCGGATATCGCCGTCGCGCCCGCCCGGACGTGGTGAGATACCCCTATGGCGGAGGCGGCGGCCGGAGGGGTGGCCGGAGCGGGGGACCGGACCAGGTCGGTCAACTGGGCGCGGGTTCTCCGTCGGGGGCTGGCGGTGGCCGTCGTCGTCCCGATGCTGTACTTCGGGGTCACGTTCGTGCAGGTGTGGTGGACGGCCCGCCACGACGGCGCCCGCCCGGCCCAGGCCGTGATCGTGCTGGGAGCGGCGCAGTACGACGGGCGCCCGTCTCCCGTCCTGCGGGCCCGGCTCGACCACGCCGCCGACCTCTGGCATCGGAAGATCGCCCCCGTGGTGGTGGTGACCGGCGGGAAGGAGGACGGCGACCGCTTCACCGAGTCGCAGGCCGGCGCCAGCTACCTCCACACCAAGGGCGTCCCCGACGATGCCATCCTCCGGGAGGCCACCGGCCGGACGTCGTGGCAGTCGCTGGCCGCCTCGGCCCGGTTCCTCCGCCAGCGGGGGATCCGTGACGTCGTCCTCGTCTCGGATCCCTTCCACGCCGCCCGCATCCGGGGGATCGCCGACGAGCTCGGCCTCGACGCCGCCACGTCACCCACCCGCACCAGCCCGATCAAGGGCCTGTCGGAGCTGCGCCACATGATCACCGAGACCGCCCAGGTCGGCATCGCCCGGGTGATCGGTTTCCGCCGCCTGGTCCGGGTTGAGCAGCGCTTCGCCGTCGCCCAGCCGGAGGCCCTCGGGGCCCGCCGCGCTATCCTCTGGGGCGCCCGTTCGGGGGTGGTGTAATCGGCAACACTGCAGGTTCTGGCCCTGCCATTCGGGGTTCGAGTCCCTGCCCCCGAGCCAACGAAAGAAGCGGTAGCAATGAGGCCCCGAGGAGGGGCCTCTTTGCTGGTCCGGTGGCTTTTTGCGGGCCTTCGGGAGATTTGTCCGGTTTTCCTGAGAGCCCGGCTGCCGCCCCGGCGCCGAGAGGTGGGATCCTGGAGGCCTCGACGCGTGGGGGTGAGCATGGGGCCGATGCCTGCCCGGGGGTTCGGGAGTGCCGCCCGGAAGAAGACACACCGGCCGGGGGCGGCCCGGCTGGCGCTGGCGCTGGTCGTCTACAGCCTGCCGATGGGAGCCCTGGCGCCCCGGGCGCAGGCGGCGGGGGCGACGTGCCTCGGCCAGGCGGCGACGATCGTCGGCACGAACGGCAACGACGTCATCAACGGCACGAACGGCGACGACGTCATCGCCGGCCTCGGCGGTGACGACACGATCAACGGCCTGGGCGGCAACGACGTCATCTGCGGCGGCGACGGCAACGACACGATCCACGGCGGCGGGGGCGACGATGTCATCCAGGGCGACGCCGGCGACGACGTCGTCTACGGGGACGACGGACGCGACTCGCTGGCGGGCGGCGACGGACAGGACCGGCTCTACGGCGGGACGGGCGACGACGACCTCGTCGGCGGCGCCGGCGACGACCAGCTCTTCGGTGAGGACGGCAACGACTCGCTGTCGGGCGGCCCGGGCTCTGATACCTGCGACGGCGGGCCGGGCACCGACCAGGCCGACGGGACCTGCGAGTCCAAGGTCAACATTCCGTAGGCGGGCGGGGAGACCGGGTCGAGATCAGCGGCGGCCGAAGCGGATGAACACGAACACCACGCCTGCGCCGCCGAAGATGATCCAGAGCAGCAGCGGCAGGCGGGACGGCTTGGCGTAATCCTTCGTCTTCTCGATCGACAGGCGGCCCTGGCCGCCCTGCTGGAGCGCCACCTGCTCGGTGCTGCTGACCCTGCCGATGTTGAGGACGACCCGGCAGGTGTCGGTGTCGGGGGCCAGCTGGAACGGGACGCTGCCGGGGTGCTGCGACCACGACTGGCCCTCGACGAAGGAGATGACCTTCTGCATCTGGTCGATCTCGGCCTGAGGGCATTTGGTCGTGGGCTTCAGGTTCATCTGGGCGGTGGGCTGGGTCTCCAGCGTCTGGGCCGGCGCCGGCCGGGCGGCCCCGACGAGGCCGGCGGCGGCGAGCAGCCCGACCACAGCGGCCACGGTGGCGATCCTGATCCTCATGAGCCGAGTATCTCACCAGACCTCGGCGTCAGAGCGTCGCCAGCCAGCCCGGGTACCCGCAGGAGAGCTCGGCTCCGAGGCCGCCGGGCAGGTCGAGCGAGGCGAAGAACCGCTCCGCCGCCGACCGCAGGGCCGGCACGAGGTCGGGCTCCGGTCCGTACGCCTCGAACCCGACGGTCGACCAGCCCGACCCCTCCACCTCGAGGGCGGTGAGCTCGACGTTGCAGCCGGCGTCGCTCCGGTCTTGGTACGGCACCGACGTCCGGCGGCGCTCCTTGCGGACCGTGCGCCACCCGTTCTTCGGCAACCCGAGCCGGGGGAGGAGCCGGCCGACCGCCGGCCGGGAGAACGACCATCGCTGCCACTGTTCGAGGCCGCCGGCGCCGGCCACCGACAGGAGCAGGGGCTCCGCCGGCCGGGGGGCCGGCCCCGGAAGAACCAGCGGACCTCCGCCGTGCGGTCCACGGCCGTGGGGCGGGCCGCTAGCCGGGCTGCCCGGACTCTTCCGCCTGCCCGTCCTCCTCGGCCAGGGCGGCATGGACCTGGACCATGTCGAGCTCCCGGACCTTGCCGATCAGGTCCTCCAGGGACGGGCCGGGCAGCGCGCCGGGCTGGGAGAAGATGAGGATCCCCTCCCGGAAGGCCATGATCGTGGGGATCGACGTGATCCGGGCCATGGCCGCCAGCTCGGGCTGGGCCTCGGTGTCGACCTTGCCGAAGACGATGTCGGTATGGCGGCCCGAGGCCTCCTCGTAGACCGGGGCGAAGTTCCGGCAGGGCCCGCACCACGACGCCCACCAGTCCAACAGCACGATGTCGTTGTTGTTGATGGTGTCGTTGAAGCTTTCTTTGGTGATCTCCTGCGTGGGCATGCCGTCTCCTTACCCGTCGCCCGTCCGAGGGCACAACGAGCGCCGACGGTCGGCTATTTCCGGCCACGCTCCGTGGTGTCACCGGGATCGAATCGGACATTCGCTGTCAATTGCGCAAACCGCCTCTGGACGCCCGACAGGAGAGGAGTACCGTCCGTCGCCTCGGAGCCACCAGGAGGGCGGGACGTGGCGTACCGGAGCAGGGCGAAATTGGGGAGATTCACCGGCCTCCCCCGAGGCAAGCTGCTGGCCGGGCGGCTCGTCGTCGCCGGCCTGATGGTCGGGCTGCTTCCGCCCGCCGCCCGCGCCGCCGTCGGCGGGAGCGGGGGCGGCGGGCGGGTCGGCCCGAGCCTCGTCTCGCTCGGGCTCGGCGGCCGGGAGGCCGACGGGCCGAGTTTCACGCCGGCCATCAGCGGCGACGGCCGGTACGTGGCCTTCGCCTCGGCCGGTTCGACGCTCGTCGCGGGCGACACCAACGGCGTCGAGGACGTGTTCGTCTACGACCGTCTGGCTCGCACCACCGAGCGGGTCAGCCTGTCGTCGGCGGGGGAGCAGGGCAACGGCGACAGCTACGGCCCGGCCATCAGCGCCGACGGCCGCTATGTGGCCTTCACGTCGGCGGCGTCGAACCTCACCCCGGGTGACGGCAACGGCGAACTCGACGTGTTCGTGCGGGACCGGGTCGCCCACACCACCGTGCTGGCCAGCGTCGGGCCCCACGGCACGCTGGGCGACGGGCCGAGCATCGCACCGTCGATCAGCGGCGACGGGCGGCTGGTGGCCTTCGAGTCCGACGCCGACAACCTCGTTCCCAGTGACGGCAACGGGACGGGCGACGTGTTCGTCCACGACGTCGTCGCCGGGGCCACCCGCCTCCTCAGCGTCGGCGGAGCCGACCAGCAGACCGAGAGCCCGAGCTTCGGCGCGGCCATCAGCGCCGACGGCAGCTCCGTGGCCTTCGAGTCGTTCTCCTCCCGGCTCGTGCCGGACGACACCAACGACGCCCTCGACGTCTTCGTCGCCGACCTGCCGAGCGGGAACATCAGCCGGGTCAGCGTGGCCACCGACGGGGCGCAGGGTGACGACCGGAGCTACAGCCCGTCGATCAGCGCCGACGGGCGGATGGTGGCCTTCGCCTCCTTCGCCGACAATCTCGCGCCGGGCGACACCAACGGGTTGCTCGACGTGTTCGTCCGCCGGCGGGACCAGCCGACGACGACCCGGCTGTCGGTCGGGCCGGGCGGTGTGGAGGGCAACGGCCTCAGCTTCGCCCCGGTGGTGTCGGCCGACGGCGCCATGGTGGTCTTCTCGTCGGAGGCCTCGAATCTCGTGCCCGACGACACCAACGGCCTGCGGGACGTGTTCCTCGCCTCCACCGCCACCGGCGTGGTCACCCGGCTGAGCCGGGCGGCCAAGGGCGCCCGGGCCCAGGGCAACGGCCCGAGCCTGGGCCCGGTGCTCGACGCCTCGGGGGCGATGGTGGCCTTCGCCTCCTTCGCCACCAACCTCGTGCCGGGCGACACCAACGGCCAGTCGGACGTGTTCGTCGCTCCGAGCCCGGCGGTGAAGTCGGCCGCCGGCAAGGCGCGCCGCTAGCCGCAACCGCCGGGCGGGGCGTCGTTGCTGGTGTCGGGCCACCACTTTCGGGGAAGAGGCGGTCCGAACGCGGGCCAGGGGAGGACCACATGGACGCAGCGCGGGATGCCCAGCTGTCCGAGCGCGACGTCGCCCGCCTCGACGCCTGGTGGCGGGCGGCCAACTACCTGTCGGTGGGCCAGATCTATCTGCTCGACAACCCGCTGCTGGAGGAGCCGCTGGCCGCCGAGCACATCAAGCCCCGCCTTCTCGGCCACTGGGGGACCACGCCCGGCCTCAACTTCGTCTACGCCCACCTCAACCGGGTGATCACGGAGCGCGACCTCGACACCATCTTCATCTGCGGCCCGGGCCACGGCGGGCCGGGCATGGTGGCGAGCGCCTGGCTGGAAGGGACCTACAGCGAGGTCTACCCGTCGATCCCCCGCGACGGCGACGGGATGCAGCGGCTGTTCCGCCAGTTCTCGTTCCCCGGCGGGATCCCGAGCCACGCCGCCCCCGAGACGCCCGGTTCGATCCACGAGGGCGGCGAGCTCGGCTACTCGCTGGCCCACGCCTTCGGGGCGGCTTTCGACAACCCCGGCCTGCTCGTGGCCTGCGTGATCGGCGACGGCGAGGCCGAGACCGGGCCGCTGGCCACGGCCTGGCACGGCAACAAGTTCCTCGACCCGGTGCACGACGGCGCCGTGCTGCCGATCCTGCACCTCAACGGCTACAAGATCGCGAACCCGACCGTGCCCGCCCGGATCCACCGAGACGAGCTGGAGAGCCTGCTGCGAGGCTACGGGCACGAGGTGATCACCGTCGAGGGAGA